>CAZXIO010000042.1:0-293 GCA_964640805.1 uncultured Candidatus Peribacteria bacterium | reverse complement strand
CACCCTTCGACACGCTCGGGGTGAAACGCGACGTTTCACAACATCGTGTAATAGAGAAGACTCTTCGGAGCTCCAACCCTCTGGGCCTCTGCGACCCGACGTCGCTCTTGCGAGCTATGCCGGGCGAGTGAGAGGGGCAGGGGATTGGAGATAGCTCTCCGGTCAATTGAGTGCATGATGGCCATTGCTATTGCCAGCGCATGCTAGCCACGCACCAGAGCAAAGCTCGGTGCGGGCCCAGGTTGTTCCCTGGTAAGGAAATATTCCATCCGCAGGTTCTCCTACGGATACCT
>CAZXIO010000041.1:0-12231 GCA_964640805.1 uncultured Candidatus Peribacteria bacterium | reverse complement strand
GCCTGCCTCTCCACCGTAAAGAATTCCTCAATCCGCCTCCGCCCCGCTTCGCCCATCGATTTGGCATGCGCTTCATCGCCGAGCAGAGTGATCAGCGCATTGGCATAGGACTCGATTTTTCGCGGATCGAGAATAATGCCGGTTTCGCCGTTCTTCACGATCTCGGCCGTGCCTCCGAAGATCGTTCCCACAACCGGTTTGGCGGCCGCCGCGGCTTCCAGTGCCATCGTGGGGAGGCAGTCGAGGCAGAGAGAGGGCACGGTCACGACGTCCGCAGCGGCATAGATTCGCGGCAGGTCACCGCGTTCCACCCAGCCGATGCACGTGCAGAGTTTTTTGGTCGCATCGTCCGTATTTGATGATTCCAGAAGGCCTGTCCACTTGTTCGGGTCGCCGATCACGAGGAGTGCAACGTTTGGAACGAATTTCCGCACGTGCTCCAGAGCACTGAGCAGGGGGTAGGCGCCCTTATCCGATCCCAACCGCCCGCCGAAGAGGAGCACTCTGCGTCCACGGAGCCCCAAACGTTCGCGGATCTGATCACGTTCGTCGTCACTCACGCGCCACGTGGCCGGATCAATGCCGTTCCAGACAACGCTCACCCGGGGAATGCCATGGAATTCCAGTGCGTTTTTGAGTGAACCGCTCACGGCGCACACCCCCGTCACATATTTGTTCAGGATGTAGCGAATCCACAGGTTCCGTACCGGATTATATTGCAATCCCGCCGTCCGCAGGTGATCGCGCACGCCGATCGAATAGTCCGTTCCACCGGAATTGAGGAACCGCGGCGTTTTGAGCCTGCCGTACGAGAACGGCATCACGTCGTGCGCGGTCAAAAATACTTTTTTTGCGAAACGGTGTGCGATCCGGAGTGAGTCGTAACTCAGATACAGGTGAACGGCGTGCGCATGGACGACATCGGGTCTGATTGCGCCGATCTCCTGCGTCAGAATCTTCGAGACGGCCGGATGATAGAGAGCAAGCCAGTGCCGCAGGCTCACGCGGTAGCTGATCGGGAGGCTGATTACATTTCCTTCGCGGATGATGTGGGGAGATTCTTCCGTGCGGTGCGAAGTGATCACATGCACGTCGTGTCCGCGCTTCGCGTACTCCGCTGCAAGGTTTGCCGCGATCGTCCCCGCGCTGCTTTTTCCGCGTGGAGGGAAGTCGTCGCTGAGGATGAGGATCTTCACGCGATCAAAATAGGAAGAAGTTTGCTATTGGGAACGTGCTCGAGTGGTGCGTCATATTCAGTAACGAATATGAGGAACCGTTCCAGATCTTTCCACATGTTAAATTTTTCAATTTCGGCACTATGGCCCCATAAATGGAAAAAAGTCTGGTTTGACTCGGCTGCGAAACGATAAAGATCTTTTGCGAGCCTGATCCAGCTTATTTGAGCTGAGAATGGGATATGGAGTTCTTGGAAGCGATGGTCGTACTGCCTAAACGTCGGGAAGAGATCGAAAAAATGTGCAGCGCGAGTCCAACGCTGACGAAACGGTAAAGGATAGACGTGCAGACTTGTAGGGAGAGCAAAGGCATCGGTGCATTGAAATTGGAGCATCTCGGTGGTTCGCGCTCCATGGAAGCCTGCGCGTCGCACTTCCTCCTTGGTCAAGGGGGTGATGTCGCCTTTGGGATAGCAAAACATCGAGCAAACCTTGTTGGTGCAGCCCTCAATCCATTGTTTGCTCCCGGTTAATTCTTCGTGGATGCGGTCGAGAGGCTGCGTGCTTAAGCGGGGATGCGTGAGGGTGTGTGCGCCGATTTCAAAATCATCCGACAGCGATCGAATCTCCGGCTCCGTGATCATTTTTTGACCGAGTTGCGGCGCGGGGCAGGGGTAGAATGTTCCCGTGAAGCCGTACCTGCGAAGAAGATCTGCGAGGCGCAGATCGAGTGCGTAGCCGTCGTCCCATGAGGTTGTAAATTTCATGATGCAGGAGATGAAGATGTCATGGTGAGCTGGAGCCTGCCCTGAGCCGAGCCGAAGGGAACCATGACATTGCACATGTCGTCCTTCGCAAGCTCAGGATGACATGTTTTTGCGAGCTAAAATACAGTAGCCGATCGTGAATTTACGGCCCGCAGCCGACGTATCGCGTCTGTCCCGTGCCATTTCGATCTTCCCGATCAGCGTTGCCCACAGGTTGAAGAGGCGGCCGAGAAGGGGGTGCTCATATAATTTCCATTTCTCGATCCGGTGGCGGATCGCGAGCTGTGCACGCGCCGTGCGGTAGCCGCCGCGGGGAGCCATTTCGATGATCTCGAAGCCTTCGCTGAGAAGTTTTTGCCAGGTGAAGCGAGTGAAACGCCAGAAGTCGCGGGGTTCATCATGCTCTTCATTCATCAGCGACTCGGTGATGAGCATCAATCCGCCGGGCTTCAGCACTCTCTTCATCTCGCTCAACGCTTTCTGTACATCCCACACATCTCCCAGCACCTGCGTGCACACGATGCCGTCCATCGAGGCGTCACCCAGAGGGATCGAGTCCGCCGAAGCGACGATATTCGGCTTCGAAGATTCGTCTGCATCCAGAATGGTGTAGTTGCAGTGCACGAACAGCTTCGCGTACCGTCGCGTGCCTCCTCCCACATCAAGAACATTGCCATTGAACTCCTTTGCATGTTTGGCGACGAATTGCTGCAGCAGGAACCGGTCGGGCTGAAAAATCATCATGAAGGGAGTTTACCGCGCTTCGCCCCTCTTCAACAGGAAGTACAGGTACCCGTTGAGGTACAAATTCGTGACGTACATGAACAGTAGCGCCAGCGCGAAGGCTCCGATGGCATCCATCCATTGCAGCAGAAACGCGAAGAAGGCCAGCTGTACCGGCAGCGCCACCACTCCCCACAGAGCCGGAACATAGGCTTTGTGGAGCAGGCGGAAGAGGGGGGCGTTCACCACGTTGAGACCGCTGATGATCTGGATCAGGATCATCCAGAGCATGGGGGTGAGCGCGTTGAGGATCCGCCAGTCGTGCACAAGCATTGCCAGCGCCCACGCGATCACCGGCACGCCGAGGAGTGCTGCAAAACTGATGAGCGAGTGAAACAGGAAACTGTGCTTGAGGATTTTTGCGCACGCGGCACGGAGCACGGCTTTGCCCTTCGCCTCCACCGCAGGCAATACCGTCATCGACATCCGTACGATGTGCGGGAGCAGGAGCGTGCGGGGAATGTTGGCGATCTTGAAGGCGATGTTCGCGATGCCTACGACTGCGGGCGACGCGTACAAGCTCATCACGAAGAAGAAACTTTGCGGGAAGAGGTTGCCGATATTCTTATCGAACGCGATCCAGAGGCCCTGTCCGAGGTATGGCCTGATCGAATGTTTCGCGCGCAGAACTTCACGCAGTGTCGGCAAATTGTGTGAACGCCGCATGCGGGCGTAGATGCTCACGTATACCCCCAACATGAAAACATTGCCGATGAGCATCGCGGCGAAAATGCCGGCGGGGCTGCGGGTGATGAGCAAAAGCCACACGCCGAGGACGAATTGGAGCGTAACATTGGCCGTTTCCATCACTGTCATCACTTTGATGGCCCGTGTCGTCTGCAAGACGATGGAGAACATCGTATCGAACGACCCCGCGATCAGCGCCGCAAATGCCAGTTGCGCGATCCAGCCGATCGACGGGTCATACCCGAAGACCGTCGTCAGCCACGGTGTCAGGACAATGAAAATCACGAGCAGCACACACGCGAGGAGTGCGAGTTGCAGGTAGTAGCGCATCACGGCCGCCATTCCGCTGCGGTCGTCGCGCGTGTAGTGCTCGGCGAAGAACGTGAGTGCCGCCTGGTTCTGGCCGAAGTTCGTGAAAATACCGAACGTGCCCGTGAAGGCCTGTGTGACGGCGTAGATGCCGTACATATCCACACCCAGAATCCACAGGTACACGTAGAACTTCACGCTGCCGATGAGAGTCACGACGACGCTGCCGGCCTGGAGGGTCAGGACGTTCCGGACGAAAGGGACGTTCCAGAGGTAACTGAGGCGACGACGCATTAGGGAATAGGGGTTAGAGTATTAGAATATTAGAGTATTAGAATAATAGGAATGAATATTCAGATCGTCCCGTGGTCCGTTCTATTATTCTAATCTCTAACCCTAACCCTAAATCCTAACCCCTAGAGCACAACAGTCGCCGACTGCGCCGGAGCAACGAAGCCAAGCGGTGTGTCATGGATGCCCATCATCATCCGGTCGTACATGCCGCCGAGCTGACCTCTGAGCGTTCCGCCTTTGGCATGGAACGGCAATTCGGCACCATAGGTCAGTATCGGCTGCTTGCTGCCAGTCACGTGCAGAGTGTCGTGCACCTGATTATTCATCACATGGCAGCGGTGATGCAGCGCGGGGTGATCGAGTACGGGAAGTTCCTGCAAGTCAGTGGCCGAGCAGCGCCGGTATTGATCGCTCAGCACGCCCTCGCTCATCAGGTACGCGTTCTGAGTAGCGGCGAGGCTGAGCGGGAACACGTACGTGCCGTGGCCGTAGCGGCGGGAACTGAGCGGCGATTTCCACGATTCGTACGTGATCTCACTCTCTGTCCGTCCTTTTTGGTACACGTATGTCGAATCGGCTGTCTGGACGATCAATGATCCGGTGTACTTCTTCAGAAGTTTTCGATGTCTGAGGGTGCGCGGAGGCAGAGTCACGGGGAGCACGTGCGTTGCGATGTGATTGAGCTGCGCAGTAAGAGTTTGCAGAAGGATTTTGGTCGTTTCTTTGTATTGGTCGAATGCCTCGCTGATGCGGATTCCACGATCTGCATCGGGAATTGTGAACCATTCTTTGCGAAGGTTCATGAAGGCAGTTGTGTACGGTAATGCTTCGGTGGAAGTTGCTGTTGCACGCTTGAGTTCACGATGGCAGTACTCGGTTCCTTTGATCATCTCCAGAAACTCTCTCACGTGCACCTCGCGCGTGGCCGTGATCTGAGCGACTGCTTCCGTAGCGGCCAAAAGCCAACTCACCATCACATGGTCGTACGAGAGCGCGTGCCGCGCTTCTTCATCCAGTTGCCTGACGTTCTCCATCGCAAACCGCGAATCGGAGTGGAGCAGGGGAACGATCTGCATCAGCCACGGGTCGAAGCAGCGCAAGTCTTCGAACGCGTTCCTGCTCACCGCGAAGTGCATGTGGAGCATCGCCCACTTCTGCTCGGGTGTGTACGTGCCCGTGCGCGGGAAAGCGACGGTTGACCCCGGTTCCGTCAACACGAAGAAATCCATGTCCGAAATCCCCGGGAGGGGGATCAAACCAAATTCCAGCACTTCGACGACGCCGGGCGTTTCGCGGTACTTACGCCGCACTTCCTCGCGGGTTTCGTCGTACAGGGAAATCGGAACGGATCGTGGAAGGTCGGTGAGGTTCAGGGGATGATTCATGTGCCTATAATAGAGCAAACGAAGTTGTCATGGTGAGGTGCTCGGCAATCGCAACCGAGCCACGAACCATAGACAACGGCCTGTCGTCCTTCGTGGCTCCCGTTGCGATTACGGGAGCACCTCAGGATGACATGCCTTCCTTCACTCCCACGAGAATCAAAAACAACATATCGATTCTTACGTCATCATCCGTTATTTTCGCGTTATAGAGTTTTTTGCCGATCTCGGGCATTTCGCGGTGCATCCGCATGATCGTGTCCTGATTCTCTTTGGAAATGCCGCTATTCACGAGCCAGTTTTTGATGCTGGTTTGCCTGAGCCAGTATTCATCCACGTGCACGTCTCTGAATCCTGCATTTTTCAGGAGATCGGTCAGGATCTGGTACGAGAATGTGATGCGTTCCTCCTTCAGCTTAAACATCTCCGTGTACCACTCCGCGATCGCCTCATCGGGCGGGATGCCTTCCGAGACGATGATCTCGCCGCCGGGTTTCAGCACGCGATACGACTCATTCACTCCCACCTGCGCTTTCTCCATCAGGTGATGCAGCACCATGCGCGCACTCACTTTGTCGAAACTGGCGTCCAAAAACGGCATCGCGGTCATGTCGCCCAGCACGTACGTCTCGTTCGGGCCGGCATCCTTCTGCGTTTGCACGAGCATGTCCTGTGAAATATCCAGTCCGACGATCTCGGTGACGTGCGGTGCGATCAGTTTGGTGATGATGCCCGTGCCGCACCCGGCATCCAGAACTTTGTCGGTCTTTTGGAACGCAGCTGCGTCCAGATAGCGCTTTTCGTATTCGCTGGAGGTTGCCCATCCGAGCTGGTTATAGGCCTTTGCCCGCATTTTCCAGAAATCGCGGACATCGTGAAGAGAGGTTGCCATCGGGGGTACGGTAGAGGTTTTGTGAAGAAGAGTCTATTATGAGCATCCGAATGCCAGAATCCCACGTATCCGCAGGCCTGCACGGAACTTTCTTCACGGGCTCCAACGTCCATAAGGAAAAGAAGGAATGGGGTGAAGAGCATTGGATCGTGAACCGCGATTATTGCGGCAAAAAACTCATCCTCCGCAAGAACAGGAGATGCAGCCTGCACATGCATAAGGAGAAAGATGAAGTCTTCTACCTCCAATCGGGTTCGGTTCTCCTCGAGCTCGGCAAAAAGAAGTACACGATGAAGCCCGGTGACTTCGTTCACGTGCGCGCGAACATGTATCACCGCTTCACGGGACTCGAGGACAGTGAAATCATGGAATTCTCAACCCACCACGAAGAATACGATAGCTATAGGAAAGAGTTTTCGGGGCACGTGGAGCCCGTTCGCTTCGCGCGCCAGTCGGCCATCATCAAAAAATTTACGAAACTGTGCGTGGTTGTGATCGGTGACGTGATGCTGGATGCGTACCTCGCGGGTTCCGTCGATCGTGTGAGCCCCGAGGCGCCCGTCCCCGTCGTCCGTGCGCAGAGTCACTTGGAAGTTCCCGGCGGCGCGGCGAATGTCGCATCCGGTATGGCGGCATTGGGAGCTCAAGTGAACCTGATCAGTGCTTGTGGCAGCGACGAAACGGGAAAGAAGCTTGAGCGATTCCTCATCCAGCGCGGGATCAAAACAAGTTTTCATCGAATCGCCGGACGGCCAACGACGAGGAAAGAACGCATCACCGCGATGAGCGGGCAGCAGATCGTGCGTGTCGATGTCGAGATGACGGACGTCATTCCCGTCTCAGTCGAAAAGAAGCTGATCAGCGCTCTCACAAAGGCCGCGAAGAAGGCCGACGCGATCCTGGTTTCCGATTACGCAAAAGGCGTGCTTACTCCTGCGATCATGAAGGCTGCGTACGCGGCGGGGAAGCGCCACAAGATTCCCGTGATCGTCGACCCCAAGCCGCAGGGATCATCACCACTCGCGGGACTCAAAGACGCTGCTGCCATCACGCCGAACCTCGCCGAAGCGCGGAAATTGCTAGATGCGCCGCGAATGACTGAGGAGAAAGTGGGACCGATGCTCAGTAAAAAACTCAAAGGCAGTCTGGTGCTTACGCGTGGGGGGGCCGGAATGGATGTCTACTCCAAAGGAAAATTGAAAGCGCACTCCGATGCGCACTCAGCGCAGGTCGTGGACGTCTCGGGTGCGGGTGATACGGTCGCTGCCGTGATCGCTCTCGGATTGGCGGCGGGAGGGTCAATCGAGGACGCGGCGGATATTGGGAACAGGGCCGCGGGAGTGGTGGTGCAGAAGAGGGGAACAGCTACAGTCACAACCGACGAACTTCTCTCCGCGCTCTAAAATGCCAAGACTATTGACCCTCGCCGATGCCATCCGTACCGCTTCCGACGTGCGGCAGGCCGGCAGAGTTGTGGTCACAACCAATGGCGCATTTGATCTGCTCTCTGTCCCGCATATTCGTCTGCTTGAAGCCGCAAAGAAGGAAGGAGATTTCCTGCTCGTGGGGATCAATAGCGATGTGTCGGTGAAGAAGCTCAAAGGCGAAAAGCGGCCGATCATCCCCGAGGCCGAGCGGGCGGAGCTGGTTGCGGCACTCCGGTGCGTGGATGGAGTGTTTCTGTTCGATGATCTGGATCCGCGGGAGTGGCTGACTCAGGTTCGTCCCAACGTGCACGTGAACAGCGCCGAATATTCGGAGGAGTGCATTGAGGCGCCGGTACTCAAAGAGATCGGGGCGAAGTTGGTTCTTGTGCCGAGGCACGAAGATTTGCTTTCGACGAGTGGAGTAATTGATGTCATCCGGTCGAGATTTTCATAATAACAATGTCATCCCGAGCTTGCGAGGGATGTACATGGTTCGCAAGCTCACCATGACAACGCTCTATGAACTCTATCCTCATCAACCTGCTGACCCTTGTGGCGCTCCCACGATTGCTTTTAGTGTCAATGTTCCGAAAGACGACAGCAGAGAATCGCCGCGTGCTTGTGATCCAGCTCGGCAAGATCGGCGATCTTATGTGCACCACGCCGCTCTTCCGGTCACTCCATGAGCATGGCGACAAGGTCACAGTTCTCTGCAACCAGAACTCGGCGCCCGTCCTGCTCCATAACCCGTGCGTCGAGCGCGTCATCTTTCATGACAGCGATGAGCATCGCGGGCTCAAAGGCAGATGGACACTGCTTCAGAAGCTCCACTTCGAAAGGTTTGATGTGTCGATCGCGGTGCTGCCCGGCACGCTCAACGCAGTCTATGGACTCTGGACTTCCGCGCCTCTGCGTGTGCATACGCGAGGCGGGCGCATGGGGCTCCTTGGGCTGTTCTTCCACCGGTTCAATTTTGTGCGGCTCAAGTACACGCGCGGCACGCGCACGTTCGATCATTACATGACGATCGCGAAGGCAGTGGGCGCTGCGCCCGTTCCGTACCGGCACGAGATTCACCTCACAGACGAGGAAAAGCAGAAGGGAGATCTGTGGCTCACGGGGCACGGGATCGGCGATGAGCCCTTCGTCGTCTTCAGTCTCACGGCAGGGAACGCACTCAAAGAGTGGCCGGTGAGCCGTTTTATCGATACCGCCGCATACGCGTGGCATCAGCATCAGTTCCGGGCACTCTTTTCGTCATCCGCCGTGTGGGTGACCTCCGATATCACCCGAAAATTCGGCACGGGACGGGGAGTGGATGGTGGAGGACTCAATCTGCGCATGCTCGCCGCGGTCATCCGCCGCGCAAAAGCATTTGTGTCCGTCGACACGGGGCCGCTCTACATCGCGCACGCACTCGGCGTTCCGGTCGTGGATATCGTGGGGCCCGTGGATCCAAACGAGCAGCCGCCGATCCCCGGTCCAAAGGTCCAAATCGTCCTGCCGGATCCTCCGGTGGCGCCTTCGTCATTCGTTGCCGAGACGCTTAGGGTCGAGAACGAAGAACAGCGGAAAGCGGTGGAGAATACCAGTGTGAAGGCGGTGTGCGATGCGATGGAAAAGATACTGATTGCTTCATAGCCACGTTCCCTTCCCACCATATGTCGCTTCGGGATTATCAATAATAGCTTCATATCTGTCGCGGCGATCGTATGCCAGTACGAGAACAATACGGCTCCTGCCTTCCATAATTTCCCGCTTTGCTATTTCCAATGCGGCAATGGTCGTTCTACCGACGGTGTCGATCAATTTTTTACCGTGGTTGTACGAAAGAAAAGAGTCAGAGACTCCGTTTGCCGGCTCTTCCCACAGATGCGGTTTCGCTTCAATGATCAGGTCATACGTTTCGCGTTTTACATTCGGCATGGCTATGCCATCCAAATTCGCCGTTCCCACTAAATCACGCTCAGCCGCGATTGCAGGATCTTTTGCTGGCTCAAAGGCAACTACACGGGCGACTCCCTGTAGTTTTGCACGGAGCGCCAGTGCAATCCCCTCAATCGTCGTTCCGTTTCCAATGGCTCCCACAAACGTATCGACATCAGCATTCCACTCGCGCTTCGTCTGCTCAATCAGTCTTTTTCCTGTGTCTGCAAATGCTTCCGGAGCTTCGGGACGACGGGAATGATTCAGAAAGAACATTTCTTCGGGCCTGCCTTTCGCATCCCATGCTTTGTAAATTTCGGCGACTGTCTGAACCATGCCGGTCATCTGATCTTTGTTCCGGTACGAGCCATACCACGATTCCACCAGTCCGCTGCCTCCTTGTCTTGCAAGATCAACGACTGCGTCGGCTTTTTCGCCGACGGAAAGTAATTGTATCGGGTCGCCAAGCGTCACGCGGTGTGCGTCGAATCTTCCCGGCAGTGCGCTTTGCATTCCCTGCGGAATCACAACCAATGGCTGGTACCCGTATGCCCGCGCGATCCACGCGATGGAAGGGCCTGCGTTGCCGCTCGATGCTTCGAAGATTGTTTTTGCGTTGTTGGGATGCAGTTTCGGTTTTGCGTGGTGTCTGCCGCTTCCTCTTCCTTCCAGTTCACGAATGAGGTGCGGGAATACTTCGTCGTAGTGCGTGCATGCGGGATTATCGGTGAGCATCGCCAATGCGATTCCGCCATTCCCGACGGGTAAAAAACTCAGCCGTGTGTCACCAATCAATCCGTCGATTCGTGTATCTACCGCGGACCTGTCTGCAATCTGATGGACGTGCAGACGCTCTGCCAACACACTCATTCTTTCTGCAAAAGCACTCATAGTTTTACATTACCATTTTATTTAATAATGTAAAGCTCAGCACTTGGTACTCTGCTCATGTGAGCTTCTCGCAAAATTGCAAAATCTGCGGCACGTCCGGCGAACGCCGTACCGTCAGTATGCCGATGTACCTGTGTCCGCAGTGTCACCTGATGTGGGTGCGCGAGAAGCCCATTGCGGACGAATACTACGACTCGCTGCAGTTTGATTTGAGTGAAGGGAAGCTGCAGGCGCGGTTGCGCAACTGCCGCGATCGTCTGACTATCCTCAAGCGACACACCGGTATCAATCACGTGTGTGACATTGGTACGGGGGAAGGGATGTTTGTGGACGTCGTGAATCAGGCGGGCGGGAAAAATGCATGGGGCATCGAGCCGAGTGTGCATGGGTCCGACACTGCGAAGAAAAATAATCTCGAGGTCATGCAGGGGACGATCGCGGACCTGCCGCGACTCGTGCAGGAGAAGCCGATCTCGGTCATCACAATGTTCCACGTGATCGAGCACCTCGATGATCCGATGAGGGAAGTCCAAACGATTTACGATGCACTGCCGTCGGGTGGATATTTTGTGTGCGAGACGCCAAACCTGAAGGGTTTCACTGCGACGAGAGCGGGGGACCGCTGGAAGCTCATCTACCCCGAACATCTTTTCTATTTTGATGAAGAGAATTTGCCGAAATTGCTCTCGAAGGTCGGCTTCTCGGTCACGGCCAGCGGTCGGCGCGACTTCGATCAGTATCACCTGAGTCTTGGCGAGTCACTCTGGCGGCTCGGACTCCGTCAAAAAACATTCAAGGGGCCGGCGGTGTCGGGTGAGCAGAAAAAATTCTCATCACATGCTCACATTGAGCAGAAGTCAGTTGCGGATGTGCTCAAAGAGCCACTCCGGACGCTGCTCAGTCACTTGGTCGTTATGACGGGACGGCTGGATTACGTGTGGGTGGTGGGCAAAAAGCCATGATAGCTCGTTGATTTGTTGCGACTCATTTATACCGTGTTACAATCCCGTCCTTTCCTCATTCTTCTATGTCTAAAACCGGCATGTATAAGGCCGATACAATTCCGCCTGACGAGGCAACGTTAATGGCGCGAATGTATGAGGAAGCTCCTACCAAGATCGAGGGTGTGGATGCGGAAACATTCGTGGAATGTATTGGACGCCGGGTTTATATTGAGTTCTGCGGGGCATTGCCCCCGATGAACAGTGAGAAAAAACATCAATTAGAGGTAGGCTATGACGGTAAGGCGTATCGTGAATGGAGGGATAATGAGATCCATTTTGCTCTGAAGCGCGAGAAAGCGTTCTTCGATCATGCAAAATATGAAGCAATGCGGTTGCTTGTCGTCCGGGCTATCGTAGAAAGGGGCGTTGAACTTTTCGGCGAGTGCAAGGAGACAGAAGATTGGAAAATAATGGATAGGACGAGAAATCTACGGGGGAATCTGAAGCCGTATCTTGATGTACAAATGGCGCGATCAATGATCATCTAGAAAGATTTGATCGTCTGATCAATGGTAGGATCTTCCCATGCCTTTAGACGCTCCACAGTACCTTCTTTCGTTGCTCGCGACGCTTCTTGCAGCAGCTTCAATTCCACTTCTGCATATCCTCTTTTTGCGACTCAGGAAGAACGCAGATGCGATGAATTCCATGTTCAGCTGCTTTCTCCTTTCACTGATCGTCTGGTTCGCGGCGT
>CAZXIO010000040.1:0-12278 GCA_964640805.1 uncultured Candidatus Peribacteria bacterium | reverse complement strand
TAAGGTCAAGGGTGTCATCCTGAGGTGCTCCCGCAATCGCAACGGGAGCCTCGAAGGACGACACCCGTCAGTGCAAACATTTTTGCATATCATGGTTCGTGGCTCGGTTTCGATTACCGAGCACCTCACCATGACACCTGCGTTCTATTCAGGACGTCCGCCGCAACTTCACACGCGCGTCGGACGTCTTTTATGTCGTGCGTGCGGATGTACGTTGCCCCATTCATCACTGCGATAGCCGAGGCCGCAATCGTCCCCGGCAGGCGGTCAATCGTCTTCAGATTCTCACTGCCGGCTAAGAATGATTTGCGCGAGGGGCTGACGAAAATCGGAGATCCGAGCGACTCAAGTTCACGAAGACGCGCGAGGACTTCAAACGAATACTTCGGATCACTGGAAATGAAATGTCCCATCCCCGGATCGAGAATGATCTTTGCGGGATCGACTCCGGCCGCGATCGCCGCCTGTTTCCGCTCAGCAAGAAACCGGCCGATCGTCACGATCACGTCGTCATACTGCGTCTGAGTGACGGTGGTGCGCGGTGTGGAATCTTTTGAGAACATCAGGACAAGCGGGGCACCTGCCTTCGCCGCCACCTGAAAAATCTTTGGATCCGATCTCCCCGCCGTAACATCATTGATCATCGTCGCTCCGGCACTGATCGCTTCGGCTGCGACGAAGGACTTCCACGTATCGATCGAGATAGCTGCGTCCGGATATGCTTTTTTGATTGCTGTGATGATCGGGATAACGCGTCTGATTTCCTCTTCCACCGGCACCTCCGATGATTTGGGACCTGTAGACTCGCCACCGATCTCGATGATATCTGCACCGTCACTGAGCATCTCCACGGCTCTCTGCACGGCCACTTCGACCGTCATGAACTTCCCGCCGTCGAAATAGGAATCGGGGGTGACGTTCAGGATGCCGACGAGCTTTGGACGCGGAAAGATTGTCATGGTGAGCTGGAGCCTGCCCTGAGCCGAGCCGAAGGGAACCATGCCAATCGTACCATGAAGAATACCTTCAACTTTCGCATGTCTCCTTCGCAGGCTCAGGATGACATGCTTTATCCACCCCATGCTTTCTTCACATACTCCTGCACACATCGCTGGCTATTAAAGTAGCCCAGAAGCCCGATTGAGCGCTTCATGCGCCGCAGCCATCGGATACGCCCGGGGTACTCGTATTCGGGAATCACCTCGTACTGAAGCTGCGTGTACAGATCCTCAGCATCGATTGTTCTCGTATCCTCGGCATCGAGTGACGATGCCAGCGGGCCGATCTTCCAGCCCGATTCGCTGTCGCGCTCGTAGCCTTCGATCCACCAGCCGTCGAGTGTGGAGAGGTTTATCACGCCATTGAGTGCGGCTTTCATGCCCGAAGTCCCCGAGGCTTCGTGGAGCCGCATGGGAGTATTCAGCCACACGTCTGCACCGCTCACGAGAAGTTTGGCGAGATCGGGATTGTAGTTTGGCAGGTACGCGATTTTCACGCTGCCTTTGAGTTCTTTTGCCCGCTCGATCATGTGGCGGATCACTTCCTGCGAGAACTGGTCGCTCGGATGCGCATTCCCTGCATGGATAATCTGCAGGTGGCCGTTGCCCACCTGACGCAGCCGGTCCAGATTCGTATACAGAAGCTCCGGACGTTTGTAGGGTACAACGCGGCGCGCACTCGCGATCGTGAGGCAATCAATCGAAAACTGATCGTCCGCAGCCCTCCCTTGATTCACAAGCGCGAGCAGACGCTCTTTGGCACTCCGATGCGCTTGCCACAGGTCCTGATCGGTGAGATCGCGGCAATGAGAGGTCAAAAGCGCAGGATCTTCCCTCCACCCCGGAATTCTAGCGTCAAAGAGCGAGCGCATGTCGGGGCATGCCCATTCGATGTGGTGGACGCCGTTGGTGATGAAATCAACGTGAGGATTATTGAGAAGTTTCCGCGATACCTGACCGTGCACTTTGGACACTCCGCATGTGTACCGGCTGAGACTCATCGCAAGTTTCGTCATCGAGAGAGCCTCGTCGCCCGCGAGCTTCCTGATGTGCCACGGCAATTGATCCCCCGCGATTCTCCATGCCAGATCGTACGGGAACACGTCGTGGCCAGCGGCGACGGGCGTGTGCGTGGTGAAGGCGCAGGACTGCTTCACTTTCTGATCATCGAATCCCCTCTCACGAAGAAGTTCCAGTGTGAGGAACGCACAGTGCCCTTCGTTCATGTGGAAATTTTTAACGTCGTGATGTCCAAGTGCTCTGAGCATTTTCACTCCGCCGATGCCGAGCACGATCTCCTGTTTGATGCGCATCGCCTGATCGCCGCCATAGAGGTGCCTGCAAATGTCGCGGTCCTCAGGACGGTTCTCGGGGAGGTTGGTATCAAGAAAATACACCGGGACAATATGATCGCCGCTTTTAAGTTCCAAGACTCGTGCCGCCATGGCCACCGGCCGCTTCTCGATCTCGATCACGACCCGCTTCGGCAATAACTTCAATTCCTTCTCGGGATCCCATTCCACATTTTTGTATTCCTGCGTTCCGTCGGACCGGAGTTCCTGATGCAGGTACCCGAACTTCCAGCACATCGTCACACACGCGGCGTTGACCCCCAAATCCGTCGCGGAGCGCATCAGGTCCGCCGCAAGCACGCCGAGCCCCCCCGCGAACGTGGGTATCTTGGCCGAGAGGCCGATTTCCATCGTGAAGTAGGCGACAGAGAGGTTTTTGGACACTTGTACTGAGGAACGAAGCATGATGTCTTGATTTGGTCTTAGTATAGCAGAAAATCAGGAGTGCCGAAACGCCTCTCACCGGCCGAAAAGCGGCCTGTTTGCCGCCACAATCCCTTCACACATCTGCCTGTTTTCTTCCTGCAATGTTGCGCACATGTCGAGTGCGGGCCGGAGCGCCCCATGATGATTGATAAAGAGTCCAACCATGCCGCTGATGCATGAATTTTTCTTCTCTTCACCGCCGCTCATGCAGATGCGTTCCGTAAAATGCGGATCGAGAATATTCTCTTTCATCGTCTGCGCCCCCACGCCCTGCACGCAGGAAAGGCGGAAATTTACTTCGGCCAGGTCACACCACGCAAGTGCGCCCGCATAATCGTTCTTGTGAAGCGTGAGGTAATACACCGGTGCGTAGAGGTAGCAATCGGCTTTGTAGTGCTGCGGTTCAAACGGACACGGCAAGAGCGGATCGGAGGGATCGAGGAAACGGGAGGGGTGGAGGACCTCATCGGTATTAAAATTCTCCATGTACACGCCGTTCACGCAGCTGCCGCGCGCAAATCCGTCCGTGTATGTTTCGCACAGACGAAGGGACTCCGGCAGATCGTTCCCCGTGTAGTACATCGCACCGTGCCCGACTCCGTGATAACACTCCCATGCCAGATATGTTCCGGATGTGTAATCGGCGCACACGTCCCGAATTGTTTTCTTGATATCGGCTGACTGAAGGAAGCCGCTCTCGATGATACCGTGCAGGTATCCCGAGTTGCAGATCTCGTCCTGATATCCCATTGCTTTGCCAAACGTGCCATACTTTTTGAACGCCTCGCGGCCAACTTCGTGCGAAAGCATGTGGCACGAGCGCGCGTACGCGTTGCTCACTGAGGCTTTCTCTCTGAGTATCGTCAATGCATTTTTGGCACTCCCCTGCTCCATAGCAACAAGCAGATCCTGCCGCGCACTGCGATATCCATCGGATGAAAGCTCGCCAAAAGAAGTGGTTCCCGTTGCGCCGATGCATGCGGAAAGCATCAGAGTAATGACCAAAGCCAATACGTACCTCTTTTTCATGATGAGTAGTGTATCAGGCGGTTCTCATCTTCCCTGCATCCTTGTATCCTTGCATCATGATCGATCCTCACATTTTCCGCGCCTACGACATCCGCGGCAAAGCGCTCACGCAATTGACGGAGGAGGCGGCGCGGCTGATCGGCAAGGGATTCGGGACGGTGCTCAGACGGATATACAACAAAGACCATCCGACCGTGGTCCTCGGCTGCGACGCGCGCACGCACAGCCCGATCCTAGAGAACGCGATGAGGGAGGGATTGATGAGTACAGGATGTCGAGTGCTTCTGATCGGACAAACGCCGAGTCCTGTGAATTACTTCACCATGTGCGATCAAAAAACTGATGGAGGAGTCCAAATCACCGCAAGTCACAATCCCAAAGAGGACAATGGCGTAAAACTTCAGATCCGGGAGGCCGAAGCGTACAGCGGCGATGATCTGCAGCGGTTACGCGAACAGATTAAGCAGAGTGACTTTGTGCCGGGCCAGGGATCGAGCGACCCGTACGACGCAGTGACGCCGTACAAGGATCATCTGGTGCGGATGTTCGCCGATGCGGGAAAAGGACTGAGTGTCGTCATCGACGCGGGTAACGGCATTCCCGGTCCTGTGAACGCCGATGTGATCAGCAGAGTCGGAGCGGACGTCACAGGATTATTCCTGGAACCCGACGGTGAGTTCCCCAACCATCTGGCCGACCCCAGCAGGCACGCGACGCTCAAAGATCTGCAGGCAAAAGTGACGGAGATCAAAGCGGATCTGGGAATCGCCTTCGATGGTGACGGAGACAGGCTGGGAGTCGTTGATGAGAATGGGACCATCTGGCCATCTGACTATGTTCTCCTTCTTCTCGCGCAGGATCACTTATCGCGTCACAAAGGATCATCTGTCGTTTTCACTGTCAGTAACTCAGAAACTCTGAACACAGAAATTGAACGATGGGGCGGCAAACCCCACATGACGAAAGTCGGTCACTCGTTCGTGGAACATGCGATGCGCGAGCACGGCGCACAGCTCGGCGGCGAACAATCGGGGCACTTCTTCTGCGGCGAAGACTATTACGGATTTGATGATGCGCTTGTTGCGGCACTCCGTCTGATCAGAATCACTTCCAAAAGTGACAAGACCATCTCGCAATTGATGTCGGCATTCCCGAAGGTCTATCAGGCGCACGAACTGCGTCCCCACTGCGCGGACGATAAAAAAGCCGCCGTGATCGCATCCATCACCGCGCACTTCGCGAAGACGCATCCGGTGAATACGCTCGACGGTGCACGGATTGATTTCGGTGACGGCGCCTGGGCGGGCATCCGCTACAGCAACACGAGTCCGTGCCTGAGTATCTGCATGGAAGCGCGCAGTCCCAAGAAACTCAAGGAAGTGGAAATGATTGTCATGGAACATCTGAAAATATATCCCGAAATAACCCTTTAATTGCGTTTGTCATGGTGAGGTGCGAGTGTCATGGCGAGGAGGGAGGTCGCAACCGAGCCTCGAGCCACGAGCCTCGAACCATGATCAATTTATTTGCACAACATTCGTCTCATGCTACACTCATGTCCTATGTGGCCCTTTCGACGTAAAAAAGAGAAGAGCGGCGGGCGCAAAATGGTGGAACGAGTGGTGACGGGCGTGATCATCGGCGCAGCGATCAGCTCGATCATCGGGAAGACGTTACTGGAGAAACATGAGAAGAATGAGCAGGAGGATGAGGATGATAAAAAGTAAACCAGCATGTCATCCTGAGCCTGCGAAGGACGACATGCGGCAGTCATGGTTCGTCTTCGCTCACCATGACACATTCGCAAATCGGTGATGTCATGGCGAGGTGCGCCGCAGCGCCTCGAGCCATCAATCATCCAGTTCCCCAACTAAACTCCTCTCCATCAATTCTCTGAGCCTGAGCGGCGTCTTCGCTTCGGTGAGCGCCCACATCAGTTTGACCACGGAACATTCCAGCCCCATGTTCTTGCCCGAGATCACTCCCAGTTCTTCGATCGTGATTTGTTTGCGGTAGCGGTGCATATCTACGGCGCCGCGCATGGTTTGTGACGTGATGACCACGGCGATCCCCTGCTTTTTGGCGGCGCGGAGGAACGGGAAAATGCTTTCGGACAGCATGCCCGGCCCGTATGCGCGCAGGACAATACCGTGCGGCTTGCTTGCAAGAACGGCGTCCAGATACGTCTGCGGCATCCCCGGCGTGAGCGCTATCACGACCACATTGGGATCGAACGTGGGGCGACAATGGAGCGTCCGTTTGCGCCGCACGGTCCTCCACGGATGCAGGTGCACGTGGGTGCTGAAATCGGCGAGCGCGGGGAAGCGCGGACTGTCGAATGTCTGCAAGAGCGACTCCTCCACCTTCTTCGCACGCGTGCCGCGGATCACGCGGGGGCCCATCGCCACGCAGACTTCCGCGATATCCAGCTGCGCCGCGCGGATGGCGAAAATCAAATTCATGCGGCCGTCGCCGGCAATGTCGTTGATGGGGAGCAGTGCGCCGGTGAGTATGACCGGCTTGCTGAGGCTCTGGAGTGCGAAACTGAGGGCCGAGGCCGTGTAGCTCATCGTGTTCGTGCCGTGGACAACCACGAAGCCTTCGTAATCATCGTAAATTTCCTGAATCTTCCCGGCAATAGCCACCCAGTGCTCCGGCGTGACTTCCGAAGAACCGACGTTTGAGATGGAGAAGAAATCCAGCGCCACTTCCTTCTGCATGTCGGGGATCGCTTTGTGGATCACACCGAGCGACTCCAGCGGTTCAATGCGGCCCGTTTTCTGGTTCATGACCATTCCTATCGATCCTCCGACATACAACAATGCAATTTTCGTTCGCGGCATGCATACAGTATAGAAGCCAAATGCCAGGATCCAAATACCAAGTAAGAAGAGGCTCAGTAGAAGAAAAAAGGAGAAGTTTTTCCTGCTACCTTCTTCTTCTATTCCACCTACTTGGCTTCCGGATCCTGGCTACTGGAATTTTCTCCACCAAAAATAAAAAACCCCGCCCCTATGAGCTGGGCTCAGGGAGAAGCGGGGGGTCACAGCGTGACAAGCGCTGTAGCTCCCTACCCATTTGATGCGATTGAGAGCGCACCGGCTCGTGTGTATGTGTGTAGTTAGCCCGAATGCTCGGGCATCGGCCTCCGCATGACGCAGGGAGAGCGCGTTGTGTGTGTTTGTTTACCCCTCGTAGCGCCGAAGCGCGTAGTGGGGTGTAGAAATCCCTCCGTGAGGAGGAAACCTCTGGACCCCCGCACCCTTCGGAGAAGGATGCGGGATAAAGCAGTTGTCGGACTGCGGGCGGAGGCAGGGAGGGGTGAAGGGGCCAGTTACTAGCGCTAGGAGTTTATCCTGAGCGTAGTGAAGGATCCCCTCGCCTCTCCCGCCTACGCTTTCGAGCTTCGGCGGGCAAGGCCGCCTCACTTTTTGTCTAAGGGTAGGTGAAGTTGTAAAAGAGCAAATCCAATTAGTATACCACAAAAAGTCACGTAAAGAAAGGGTAGCAAGATGCCAAAATCGAGGACGAAAGCAGGGCTGAATCACAGAAAACGATTGCCATCTCAGCAGCCAGAAAGGCTGCTCCCTGAACTCAGTCCCTTTCTCCTTAGGGAGGCAGGCAGAAAGCCTGCCGGCAGCCTTTCTGGCTGCCTCAGAATCAAGATGACAAGCAGCAAGGAGCGGCCTTTCTGGCCGCTGAAAGAGCGATGAGGAGCAGGTTTTTTCTGTCTTTCCCTTTCACCTCACCTTACTTGGTTTTTGAATCTTGGTTTTTGGAATTTCCCCAAGTGCATTAGCATGACCTCATGTCACAAGGAAAGCTTGTCCTCATCATCGGTCCCAGCGGCGTCGGCAAGAGCGTAATTTTGAAAATGCTCCGTTCGCGTCATGGTTCGTCGGCGCTCACCACAGGCCCGGAATTTCATTTTCCGAGATCCGCGACGACGAGGCCCCGCCGTGACCGTGAAGGCGATGAGCTCTACCGGTTCGTGAATGACGCTGAGTTTGATCAGTTACTCAAAGACGGAAAAGTCCTCGAATGGGCCACGGTGCACGAGGGCGCACGCTACGGAACATTGAGTGACGAGATCATCCCCTTCATCGAAAAAGGACAGATTGTGATCCGCGAAGTGGACGTGCAGGGGTTCGATTCGATTCGCTCTCATCCCCTCTTCTCGGGCAAGAATCCGCCGTATCAACTTCAATCCATCTTCATTCTGCCCGAGAGCAAAGAGCAGCTGATCAAGCACATCACCAAGCGTGCGCCCATGGCAAATGATGAACTCAAACGCAGGGTTGCGAGCATGGAGAAAGAGTTGGCGTATGCCGAGCTCTGCACTGCTTCGGTGAGGAATGTCGAGGGGAAGCTGGAGGAGACAATTAATAAAGTTGAAGAGTTGATTTGAGTTGGTGGAGTATTCGGGACGAGTTTCGAACTTCCTCCGTTCTTGCATCTGGATATTATGCACATAGCCAAAAAGTTCGTGGAGCTTGAATATTCGCTGGATTGCCTCACGACGTTGCTGAGTGGCGAACTTGAGGAAAGAGAGAACATCATCCTGTAATTTGACTACCGTCAATGAGCTGTCGGGACAAGTTTCGAACTTCTTTAGTCAAGAATGACATGGCCAAGCCTGTAAGGCATTAGACAATAATGCAAAATTTGCGCATGCATTTTTTGCTTGCAAAGCTTCAAAGGGTGATCAATCATACACCCCATGAAGCAACCAACAAACTATCAGGCAGATTTGGAGGTAAGAATTGGGAAAATTTACGATCACCTCTACGGCAATGCTGAAACAAAAACTCCCCATGGGATATGTAAGGAAGTCGGGAAAATTCTTCATATTGGAATCTTCTTGGAAGAAATTCATAAAAAAATTCCTGGCTTTAATTTTTCTGAAAAACTGCTGCCAAAATTTGATGAGTCTGCGACTGATCAATCACAATTAATTGGTAGAGAAATGAAAAGGGTTTTCGAGACAATGAATAAAAATTGGCGTTTGTATGAAAAGGATGAAAGTATAAATTTAAGTAATTTTGATATCGCATTCTCATGTCTTCAGTTAGATGGAATATATCTTTCCGATCCAAGCAAAGACGTCTTTGGTGACGCAATTGAAATCATTAGAAGCCAGTGGGCAAAACAAATCGGTGGTCAGTTTTTCACGGATGCGAGAGTGACAAGAATGGCCATGCATCTTTTGGAATTTGATCCTCGTAAAGGGGATGATCTGCTGGATATTTGTTGTGGTACTGGCGGTTTCTTGTTAAGCGCCCTAAACCATATCAGGGAATTATTGGAGAAAGATGGAGAAGAAGGAAAAAATATCGAGAAGGATTTAGTTAGCTTGGCACGCAAAAGTTTGCGGGGACAGGAAATTGATCCAGAAGTGCTGAGTATCGCGCGTGCAACTATGGAATCCAGGATTGGGAAAAATGATATCCACATGATTCAACAAGGAGATTCGCTTAAAAAAACAAGTTTTAAACAAAATGGAATTGAATATAATTCACAAAGTTGTCTAGCTACTAACCCTCCATTTGGAACAAAAATAACCATTAAAGATCCGAGTATTTTATGTGATTATGATATTGCAAGAATTGGAAATTCAGGAGGTAATGCTGCTGTGGCTCCGCGAGCTCCTGATATTTTGTTTTTAGAACAGAATCTAAAACTCTTGATACCGGGTAAAGGCAGACTTGCATTTATATCTCCTTATCAAATTCTTTCAGGACCACAAACGAGGTTTGTCAGAGAATGGTTATGGAAAAATGCTGAAATAATGGCCGTGATTGATTTACCTGCTGAAACCTTTCAACCACACACAGGTACAAAAACTTGCTTATTAGTTGTGAAAAGGAGATTAAAGCCTCTACAAAATATTGAAGAATCCGAGGACTTCCAGATTTTTATGTCAGCTCCTAAATGGATTGGACACGATCGGCGTGGGAATCCTGTCTACAAAAGACATCAAGATGGCTCCCTTTCACATGATATTCTTTCGGATATAAATGATGTTATTGAGGCTTTTGGGGCTTACAGGAAAGGAGAAGATCCGGCGAAGTGTCACAGTAATTCCTTTGTTATTTCATCCAAACAGGTCTTGGAAGATCCGATGCTGCATTTAAATGCACGATATTTTGAGCAAGACGGTCAATTGGTACAACGTAGCAAACTGAATTCTTTATCAGGGTGGAAACTTCAGTCGATTGAAAATGTTGTTGAAAGGATATTCTATCCGGGGCGTTTCAAGCGGAATTATGTAGAACATTTTCCGGGTGCAATTCCATTTCTGGGCGGTTCAAATATAACCGAGTTAGTTTCAACTAGCGATAAATGGCTTAGCCCCGATGATCCCAAGCTGAATGATCTTAGAATTCATGCTGGATGGATTCTTATTACAAGAAGTGGCTCAACAGGTATTGTTTCTTCTGTCCCATTAGCATGGGATGGTTTTGCCATGTCAGAACACGTCATTCGCATTGTGCCTGATCCGAAAAAACTTGCCCCGGAGTATCTGCTCGCATTTCTACGTACTCCCTATTGTCAGAAAATTCTCTCAAGAGGTGTTTTTGGCTCAGTTATCGATGAAATAACACCCGAGTTTGTGGGAGGAATTCAAGTACCAATATCTACTAACAGTGATGACTTCATTCGGGTAGTTGATCAGATTAGTCTCGCCGAGAAAGCAAGAAATAATGCAATTGTTTCCATTCTTTCTTCTGTGGAAAGACTCAATAAGAGCCTGCAAGAGATGGAGGTGGCATATGCTTAAGCACCATTGGCATGTTGCTCCTGTCTTTCTAGAATTTCCTTCATCAACTGCATCAATTCTTCCACTGTTAGATTCCCCTGTAGCTGATTACTTCTCGCAAGCATTAGAAAAGAATTTTTTGGCATATGCCTTCCGCCGCGATCGAGTGGATGAAAGTGTCCAGATTGTATGCTTCGAAAATCCGAAAAAATATCTCTCAAAGACATTGGAATAAATTGTATGGGATCAAGATAATTACCTGATTGAAGCGGCTGTTCCAGCAGCCAATCAAAGCAATTTTGAATAGAGTTTGGCGGTAAGCGTGGCGCATCCTTCATGGAAAGCGCTTGCAGATAGTATTTAACTTCCACAAGAGTCGCTGTCACTTCATCAGCATAAAACTTATGATTTTTAGCCATGAGCCATCTATTGATTCGATTTCCATCGGATCCATCTTGTGGCCTACCTGGTACTCGACTTGAAGCTGCTTTCCAGGGTGCAGACCTCCTCCCTGCATCACGAAATTTAGTTGTAAGCCTTGTGATGTCTCTTGGGGCGTAGCCATCTCTTAGCAGTAATTCTTTGAAGACAGCCGTAATCGCTCTAATCAACTCTCTTGCCTGCTTGGGCTTCATTTTATACTGCTTTTTAGCAAGGTCATGGATGCGCGACAATTTATTTTTCAATTGTTCGTCAGTCATAAACCGATCAGTAAACTAGATAATGGTATGTTTAATGCCTCTGACAATTTTTGTGCGCTTGAGAGAGTGATATTTCGTTTTGCTCTTTCAATCATCCCCACATAAGTTCTATGAAGCCCTGCCTTAACTGCCAGTTCCTCTTGAGAAAGTTTTGCCTTCCGACGAACTTCTCTCAATCTTTTGCCAAATCTTTTGCTTATATGCTCTGCCACAAAAGCAGAGTAGTATCTTGAATACTATTGTTCTACAGACTATAGTCAGTATACTTCGAAGTATAAGGAGTATTGGAAGAATAATTCTGCGACAAATTCGGAACATGTACACCCTCGAATCGAAATAAGCACAGCACAAATAGAGGCTTTCGAACTCCAAAAATACCGCTACACAAAGCCACGTTTTGCATTTGAGAAGGAGAATCCCGCTGAGAGCAAAAATCCCATTTCGAACTTTTTATATTCGCCATTAAATCAATAATTATTCATTTAATGGCAGATTTGAATAATTTTGTCCCGAATGGTGGAGATGAGGGGACTTGAACCCCTGACCTTCTGCATGCCATGCAGACGCTCTAGCCAGCTGAGCTACATCCCCACGTAAAGCGGCTTCGCCGCCACGTGGCACCGCCACGTGGATCGATGACGCAGCATATGGCTGCGCCACGTGATCGCGTAGCGATTTTACGTGGTGCGCCCGGCAGGATTTGAACCTACGACTTCCAGATCCGCAATCTGGCGTTCTATCCGGGCTGAACTACGGGCGCACGTACGAGAACAAGTACAAGAAAAAGAGCGGCCGGGAAACTTTACCTGCTCCGAACCGTATGGACCAGAGCTTATGGAAGGAATTGCCCTCTAGCCGTAGGCCATGCCCTGCCCCTATACTCACCGCATGCACGTCGCCTTCCTCCTCGGCAGCAAAACGGATACTGATTTCACCCAGAAGATCGCTGATCTTCTAAAGGAGTTTGGAGTCGATTCCGAGATCATCGTGGCCTCGGCACACAAGGTTCCCG
>CAZXIO010000039.1:0-12346 GCA_964640805.1 uncultured Candidatus Peribacteria bacterium | reverse complement strand
GTCTCGATCGCGGGCAGCCGCCACAGCCAGGGCGGGCACACGTACGTCGACGGCGGCGTGGTGCTGGATATGAGCCGTTTCACCCGGATTCTGGCGATTGATGAAAAAGCGAAGACGATCACCGTGCAAAGCGGCGCAAAATGGGACGACATCCAGCGCGCGATCAGTCCTCACGGGCTGGCCGTGAAGGTGATGCAATCGTCGTACGTATTCACGGTGGGCGGAACACTGAGCGCCAACGCGCACGGGCGCGATCTGGACATGACGTCGGTGGTCGAGACCGTGAAATCGTTTCACCTCTTGCTGGCGAACGGAACGATCGTAAACGTCAGCCGCACCGGGCACCCCGAGCTCTTCCGGCTTGTGATCGGCGGCTACGGCCTCTTCGGCGTCATTCTGGATGTGACCTTGCAGCTGACGGATGACGAAGTCTACGAACGCACTGCAACGGTGATGGACTACAAAGACTTCCCCGATTACTTCCAGAAAGTAGTGAAGACGGACCCATCGGTCGCGCTGCTCCTCGCCCGCCCCTCGATTGCGCCCAAAAGTTTTTTGAAGGAGATGACGGTGACGCTCTGGAAGAAGACGGATGCAAAGGCGCCTGAGGGGATTCATGAGCTGGGAGAAGAACAACACGTGATGCGCGACAAATTCTTCTTCAATCTTTCGCGATCGTTTGATTGGGCCAAGAGTCTGCGCTGGTCGCTGCAGAAGAAGATCGAATCATCCCCCGGCAGCACGAAACTGATGAGTCGTAACAACGCGATGCGTCCGCCCGAAACGCCGCTGGAGTTCCTCGCTTACTACTCGGCGAAGAATACCGACATCATTCAGGAGTACTACGTCCCCGTTCGCAATTTCGTCCCGTTCATGGATGAGTTCCGCCAAATTCTCACAGACGGGCAGATGAACGTGATCAGCTCCACCGTCCGGTACGTGAAAGCGAATGACGAGACGCTCATGGCGTACTCTCCAAAAGAAGACAGTTTCGCAATCATCCAGATGAGCAATGTGGGGCTCTCGAAGAAAGAACAGGATCATGTCCGCGACGTGACGCAAAAGCTCGTCGACGCCGCCATCGCGCACGGCGGATCGTATTACCTCACCTACCAGCTCTATCCCACCCGTGAGCAGATGTACAAAGCATATCCGAGGGCGGGCTTCTTCTTCGCCGAGAAAAAGCGCTACGATCCCGACGAACGCTTCACGAGCAAATTTTACGAAGCCTACCGTCCCCTCCCATGAAGCAACGCATTCTCCAAGCCCTGATCACGTTCCTGATCCTGATGGTCCTGATCGCGGCGTATCTCTTCCTCTATGAGCCTCCCTACGGCGGACTCATCGGACCGACGGACCACACGCTGATCTTCGCACACCGCGGCTTCGGGAATCACGCGCCCGATAACAGTCTGATCGGAGCGCGGATGGCGATGAAGGCGGAGATGGACGGGATCGATGTGGACGGCCAGCGAAGCGAAGACGGACAGTTCATGATCTTCCATGACCTGAGTGTCGACAGATTGACGACAGATACCGGTCGCGTGAGCTCAAAAACCGAAGCGCAACTGCGCATGCTCGATCTCGCCAAAAAGTTCGGGAAGGGATTCAAGAGCGCGCCCGTTGCAAGCTTCGAAGATTTCCTGCAAGTGACCAAAGAAAAAGGCATCCTGATGGCGGAACTGAAAGTGACGGGTGCTGCGAACACGGGACTTGAGGAGCGGGCCGTGGAAATCGTGAAAAAATACGACGCGTTCGAGAATGTCTACTTCAGCTCCTTCAATCCGATCGTCCTCTACCGCCTCAAGAAGCTTGACCCGCGCATCCGCACGGTGCTGATTTTCATGGATACCAACTGGAACGAGGAATTGCTCCGCGAGATCAAACCGGGTGACGAGGTGGCGCTTCCGTGGTGGCTGCAGCAGGAGTGGATCCGGCGCGCGATCCGCAAGATCGTCCGGCCCGACCTCCTGAGCGTGAACCATGAAGTGGATCCTGCCACGATCAACACGCTGCTGGAGCATGGCTGGCCTGTGTTCCTGTGGACGATCGACGATGAAGCGGGGATCAAAGCAGCACTGGACCTTCATCCGTACGGCATCATCTCCGATGAGCCGGCGACTACGAAGAAACTGCGCGACGCTTCCCTCCCGTCCCCATGACGTTGCACCTGCTTGGGATGACCATCACCGATGCCGACGTGGCGCTCACCGACTGGGTGCTGATGTGTGAGTCATTGATTTTTGCCTTGCTGATGCTGAAATCAGCGCACCGGAATGGGATCAAAATCACTGCCGGAGTGCTCTTCCTTTCGCTCGCTCTCTCTTCATTTCTCGGCGGCATCTATCACGGATTTTTCGATTCGAGCACCGCAAGCTCCGGCGGATGGACGGTGTGGATCTTCACGATGCTCACCATCGGCTTCACCGCCTGCTGCCTATGGATGCTGGCCATGGCGTTCGAATGGGGCGTGAGTGAATTGGTGGCGACGATCCTTGGAGCAATTTTTCTCCTGTATGCGGCGCACGTGACCCTCATCGATCACTCGTTTTACATCGCCATCGCGTTCTACCTGCCTGCCGTGTTCGCGCTCCTCATCGTCTGCATCAGTCACGGCCGGCGCCACGGAATCTTTCTGACGGGCGCGGCGGGCCTGGTTCTGACCCTGATTGCGGCAGTGCTGCAGCAACTTCGCATCGGCCTGCATCCCGAATACTTCAATCACAATGCGCTCTATCACGTGATTCAGTTCGTCGCGCTGTTCTTGTTGTTTTGGATGTGCCGAAGAATGCCAGCACGTGCAATGTAACCATTACACTTCCCATCCGTAATAGACTGTAGACGTCTCTTTCTAGAAAGCCCCCATGGACTCCTCCGAACTTGCGCACGTTGCCGCCTGCCAGGCGGGCCGGCTCGCTGACTTTGATCCTTTGTATGTCCTGCACGTGGACGCCGTCTATAAGTACCTCATTCGCCGAACTTTGTTGAAAGAGGTCGCAGAAGACCTCACGAGTATCACATTCATCAAAGCTCTCGAATCCATCCGTTCTTTCAATCCCGCCAAAGGCGAACTGCGCGCCTGGCTCTACCGCATCGCACGCAACGCCCTGATCGATCATTACCGCAGCCCCGCAAGCAAGACCGTTGATATCGAAACCGTCTGGGATCTGCCGGGTGACGATGTGACGTCACTCATGGCCGAACGCTCGATCGATGCCGCAAAACTCCACGAAGCGATGAGTCACCTGAAACCTCTCCAGCGTGAAGTCGTAATGCTCAGGATCTGGGAAGGTCTCAGTTATAAAGAGATTGCCGAACTCACCGGGAAGAGTGAAGGCAACTGCAAAGTGCTCTTCTCGCGCGCGCTCGGTGATCTCCGCGCGCACCTTCCCTCGCTCCTTCTCCTTCTTCTACTTTCCCGCCCCCTAATCTCTAATCTCTAATATTCTAATCTCTACTATGAATTCCTCTCTCCAGAACTTTCTCACCGAACTCTACGCAATCGATCCGGCTCTGCGCGAGCACGAAGCTGAGCTCGTTCCGTTGCTCGAACAATTGCTCAAACATGATCCGGCACAATCGCCCGATGCTGAGTTTGTCGCAGCACTCAGGGCTCAACTCCGTGAACACACTGCATCCTTCGACTACGCTCAGGATGACAAAGCTCACTGGTGGCGCACTGTTCTGCCCGCCCTCGGCGGCGCACTCGCCGTCCTGATCATTCTTCCGGTCGCCTACATTGCATGGAACGGGATGCAGTCATCCCCCACTCCGTCTCGCTCTCTCTTCACCTACAACATCGAAGAAAAAGACGCGAATGCCTTCGGTTCTCTCAGCGATATGCCGGGACCCATGCCTTCCGGCGGTGGCGGGCGCGGCGAGACCGGAGGAGGAGGGCTGGGACTTGGAGGAGGAAGCATACCGATGGCTGCGCCTACACCTGCCGGAAACGCACCAACGGAAATGATCGTCACCGAACCTGCAGTAGGGAAAATGATCGCACCGTACCCCTTCCCACAATACCGGTACGTGTACGAAGGTGATCTGAAGGACCTTGCCGCGACCGTCGACGTGTACAAGCGGACCACTCCTTCCGGTTCATCCATTCCGCTCTCGGCCCTCGCGGAGCGCCTGAACATCGGCACGCTCGATCTTTCGACGTTCGCAGGCATGAACATGGATACAGTGAGTTTCGGGCAGAAGGTGCCATTCGGTTATCAACTGACCCTGAACATGGCTCAGCCCATGGTGAACATCAACGCGAATTGGGATCAGTGGCCGCAGAGCAAGTGCACGACTGAGGACTGCTTCCGCCGCGAGCGCCTGACGCTTGCCCAAGTTCCCTCCGATGCGCAGCTGCTTGCAATTGCAAACGATTTCGCATCCGATCACGGCATCGATCTGAGCCACTACGGCGAGCCCATCGTGGATAATCAGTGGAAGACCGATTACGAGCGCATGACGGACAAAGACCTCGCATATGTTCCCGACACGATCCGCGTGATCTATCCGATGCTGATAGGCGATAAACCGGTGTACGACCAGAGCGGCATGGAAGCCGGCATCAACGTCAACGTCAGCATCCGGCACAAGAAAGTGTATGACGTCTGGGGCATCATGGCCCACGCGTACCAGAAGTCTGCGTACGCGGGCGTGACGGATCAGGCCGCAATCAAAAAATTCATCTCGAATCTCGATGGCTGGCAGACCGCCTCCCTGGCGAAAGAGACGGACGTAAAGATTGTGAAGCTGACGCTCGGCGAACCCGTGCTCTCGCTCGTCTCGTACGAGCGGTACGACAAAACCCCGACCGAAGAACTCGTCATCCCATCGCTCATCTTCCCGGTGAAGGGCGGGAAGAGTGCAGACGATCCTTTCTATCGCCGGAACGTGGTGGTGCCGCTGAGCAAAGAAATGCTTGATGCTCAGAATGAGTTGACGCAGGTCATGCCGATGGATGGAACGATGATCAAGTAGTATTCTTATACGCATGCGCCTCTCCCCTGTTCTCCCTGCCGTCATCCTCCTCGCATCCTGCGCTCCCGCACTGCAGTACGAGACTCCCGATGATGCCCCCTCGGCAGAGCAGTTGGAGACATGGAACACGAATCTGACCGAGGAGCAACTGCACATCCTCCGCGACGCGGGGACCGAAACTCCGTTCACGAGTCCGCTCTTGAATGAACATCGCAAAGGGACGTACGTCTCGGCCGATTGCAACGAGCCTGTCTTCCGTTCGGAGCAGAAATTTGACTCGGGCACCGGGTGGCCCAGTTTCCGGGCGCCGATCACACCCGATGCGGTAGTAGAAAAGACGGATACGTCATTCGGAGTGCGGACGGAAATTTTGAGCAAATGCGGAGGGCATCTGGGGCATGTATTTACGGACGGTCCCCCGCCGACAGGTTTGCGATACTGCATGAACGGACTGGCATTGAAGTTTATTCCCGATCCGGGGCAGTAGAGAGATGGTTCGTGAAATTTTGCCTTAAAACAGGCAACCTGCCTTAAAAATACAAGATGATATTTGGGGTTGAAATGAGCACACCATAGCCCTAGAATGAGAAGTACTTACCCCCTGCTCGACATGCCGCAAGGCCTCGATCAGGGTTATTTTTTTGTTATCTCCTATACTCTTGCAATTCCCCTCCTCCCCATGAAAAAGTTCACACTCGTCTCTGCTCCGATACTTCTCGGATCGCTTCTGATGATGACCGCCTGTAGCCGTCCCGTGATCGAGAGTGCCAAAGTGACGCGCATCGTGAATGGATCATCTGCCTCGAACAAAGGATTCTTCGTGGTACATTTCGGAGCGACGGAGAGCAAGAAGATGTACCTCTCGGCGATGGTCGACTGGAACGGGAACGGATATGAACCAAGCGAGTGGGTGGCGGTGGACGTGCAGATCGAACCGAAGGAGAACACAAACCTCAACGTGCCCGTGGAATTCGGCAAGAGTGATCTGAAGGATCTTCATGCACGCATCGTGGTCGCAGAAACAAGGGGCCGGAAAGAAGACGGAACTGTGACGGACGCTCCTCTCCCCGCGACCGTGACGGACCTTGTGCTCACGACGGATGATTATGACGTCGGCTCGCTGATTGATCTCTCGACAGTCACAAAACCGACGGAATCGATGAAGGGCGACACGGTCGAACGGCCCGCTGCACCGGCACCACAACCTCAAGGCATGCCTGATAATTTCAAGAACGACACTCCGGACATCACACAGCGGAAAGACGAGTGCGCTCCGGCCTCGGCCGCAAACTCCTTCATCCGACTTGCGGGCGACCACGGACGGATCGATGCCATCCCGCGCGACCCGACGGCACTCGTCGATTTGCTCAAGCAACAGATGGGCTGGACGCCGCAGAACGGAGTCCTCGTGGGAGATTTCTCTCCCGGCAAAGATTACGCAGCGAAGCAGTTGGGATTACCCATCCACAGCGAAACGGTGACTGCCGAGGGCGGCGACTGGCAACATGTGATCGATCGCATTGATGACGCGATCGCAAAAGGCGGCGCGGCGGAAATGCGCGTGCAGGCGACTGTTACGGACGCAAACGGGAAAATGCACAACGTGGGCGGACACGTGGTGACGGTCACGAACGTCGTACGCGAGGGTCAATCCGTCTCGCTCCAGATCCATGATCCGCTCAGCCCCACGGGCACCGACACGTACGGCATTGATCCGAGCGACGGTTCACTGATCAAGTATCCCTTCCTCGGCGGCAAAGAATCCGAGCTCGTACACATCCGCGTCTCGGCCGGATTCCTGCAGACGTGGGTGGAGCCCGAGGAGCACAGCATTATCGATGATCTGGAACCCGCGGGCCGCGCGACGATCAAAGTGATCGACGTGCAGGGTCACAAAGTACCTCTGTCCGAAGTCTACGTTGCGGAACCGGGCCAATGCCCCGCGGATCACTACCACGCCAGTCGCGGGGGCAGCGCAAAGGCACTCGACGGAACCATGGTCCCCGATACTGCTCCACAGCACTGCGGCTACGGCAAAGTGGCCGAAGTGCCCGTTGAAGATTGCACGCCGGACGGCAAAAACTGCAGTCCGGTGAAGAAGAAGTGAATGCTAAACCCGTACAAGGCACCGTTCACAGGCTTCTCCCTTCGCCGGATCTCCGCATCCTGAACACAGCCAATAGACCGTGGACGGAGCAAGCTCCTGCGTGACCGCAACCCGCTTATCGAACACAAAGCATTCGCCTTCGAAGGCCAGATGCGGGAACTTCTCGAGATACGCCAGAATCCCGCCCTCCAGCTGATAGACGTTTGAGTATCCCTGCGCCTCCATCGCGAGCAGTGCCTTCTCGCAGCGGATGCCGCCCGTGCAGTACATGAGCACAGTTTTTTCTTTCGGAAGTTCTGCGCGCTTTAGGAACGCAGGGAACTGATGGAACTTTTTGATCTTCGGATCGATGGCACCGGAAAATTTCCCGAGCGCGACTTCGTAATCGTTGCGCGCATCGAGGAGCACGACATCGCCGCGCCCGAGCATCGCATTCCAGTCTTCGGGACTCAGATGCCGGTGTTTGCCTTGCGGATGAATCCACTTCTGCCTGAGCAGGACGATCTCCGGTTTTAATTTCACTGACCAGCGGCGATAGATGGGCTTTTCGGCTGTGCTGTCTTTAAAGACGATCCCGGAATTGAGCAATCGGAGCCTCGCTTTCCACTCGGTGATCGACTGAGCCGTGCCACTGACCGTCGCGTTGATGCCTTCGGGTGCAATGAGGGTGAGGCCCTTCATTCCGCGATCACTTCCAAAGATAAGCAGCTCCTCGCGGAGTCGGCTCATCTGCTCCTCTTCCAGCGGGAAGAAAGCGTAGCTGGCCGTAATATGGAGCGGACCGATCATGGCAAAAGTGTAGCGGGATTCCAGAAGCATGTACCGGTGAAGTATGGTAGAGTTGTCATATGGAAAAAGAATCCAATCTTGCCTTCATTGACGGCCAAAACCTCCATTTGGGAACCACTCAGAACGGATGGAAAATTGATCTCAGAAAGTTCAGAATATATCTCAAGGACAAATACCGCGTTGATGAAGCATATTATTTTCTTGGATATGTTTCAGAAGAGCAACAAAATCTGTATCAGAATCTGCAAAGATCCGGGTTCATTGTCTTGTTTAAAGAACACAGCTCAGGCCTGAAGGGCGAGAAAAAGGGGAATGTTGATACGGACATCGTATTTGAAATGATGAAAACGATTATTGAAAGAAAAGATTTCAACAAATTACTGCTTGTTTCAGGCGATGGTGACTACAAAAAAATTGTGGATTACTTGATACAAAAAGATATTTTCAAAAAAATACTTTTTCCAAATACAAAATTCGCCTCTTCGTTATATAAGAAAATAAGTTGGCAATATTATGATCATTTGGATAAGACCGATATCCGAAACAAAATATCGTACATACAAAAGAAAAGGGAACCTTAGGCACTAACACCGTTCGGGTCCCAATTCGTATGGATACTGGATCATTTTACCGAATTTCTGCCTGTTTCCGCAAGGGATATCTCAATGGAATTTTGCTGAGAAAGGCTCAATAAACCCATTTAAACTCTTCAGGCACCCTGGTAAAGGAATTTACGCCTTTGGATACGGCTTCTGGAGCAGTCTGCTCACGAGTTCGGGATTCCTGTACCACGCGCTGATCATCAGAAGCACAAAACTGATGTAGATCGGCAGAGCTTCCATGTTCGTGAATCCGTGCGTGAGGTTCGTAGCAAGCGCGCCGCCCATGTAGCCGATCATCAGGACGAAACCGACAGTGGAGGTACGCGGGACGAGGAAGAGCACAACGATGATGAACTCCACCAAAGCAATTGGCTGCATCATGCCCTGCATGCCGAGACGCTCCATCATCACGGCACCCTCGGAACCGGGAGCGACGGGAACGAACTTCATCACGGCCGCGAACAGGTTGAATGCGGCGACGAGGCCGGCGCAGATCCATCCGATGACGGGACCGACTTTGGAGGATTTCATGGGATTCGGGGGGAATGGGAAAGGGAAAGGGGCCGACAAAGTATAGACTATGTGCAAAGCGATGTCAGACTTGTCCATTCGTGCATTTCGGCTACGATGTTCCCCTTTTATGGCACCTGCCACCCTCATAGAAGTCGGCGAGATTGATGATAGTTGTATTCCGTATCGAGAAATCCTTCTCTCTTTTGATGACGGGGTGACGCTGGAGGAAGCCCGGGATCTTGTGCAGCAAAAATGCGCGAAGACTCTCCGCGGCATGCGATGGTCAGGACCCCATCAGGGCATGCCGATGCATGGGCAGATAGCCGGCGATTACACGTCGTATCATCTCGGAACAGACGACGTCCCCCCGCAAATCAGCATCGGCGGGATTGGGCCGGTCTGTATCGAGTGGGAACTCCTGCTCCATGATCACAATATCGATGATATTTTTCAGAAAATTCACACACGACTGAAGAAAGCTGCTGATCTGGATTGATGATCAGCCGATCATGACGACCGATTTTCCTTCCGCCCTTCGTACCGTGAGGAAGTAGCGTTGATAATCGATTGCATGATGAATGCCCTCTTGATCGAGCAGTGTACTCGCAGCTTTGACGACAGTGGGATGACTCATGGGGCCGTTTGCGCGAATTTCTCCGTTTGGTCGAAGTCTTGTGAGTGCTTGTTTGAGCATCATCGCCAGTAATTCAGCTTCCCGCGCATCGGTGGGGAACTTTGTTTTGATGTCAGCTGATCCGCCTTCCTCTTTCATGTGATCGCGAATCGAGATGCACAAACTTTCGGGGAAAATGATGAGATCAAAACTACCCATCTCAGACCAAGAACCGTTCGCATCAAACATTATTTTCTCCATCGAGCTTTTCGACTCCATGATCGCAGGATTGTTATCGGCTACGACGATGCTCTCTGCGGGAACGCCGAGCTCACATAGTACTTGCTCCAGATAGACCGGATGTGCGCCGATACTCAGTAATCTCCTGCCAGGCCTCCTGAGTTCATCAATATCTTTTTCGGTGAGCAGGCCCGTTTCGATGTGATGGCTGGGACGGTAGAGCCAGGAATATTTGCCGTCGTTGCGCATGCGAGTGGAATCGTTTTCGTCAAACTGGCCGGGGAAGAGGCGTTCTTCGAGCTTGCGGACTTTCTCGACGAATGCCTGCTCAGACTCCGTGAGTTTTTTATGCCTCATTGCGGGATTCTGACGGGGAACGGAAATGAGTCAACCGAACTAGAACGAATTCCCGTTCACTTCGTCGGCGATATTGGTTTTCATGTACTGCTTCCAGTCCGTAATCCCCTTCGCCCGGCCGCGCAGGACCTTCACCCATACCATGTGATCCGGCGTGCTCCCACATGCAATCGCACCGGCATCGAGCGCGGCTTGTGCGGGCCCGTATGTTGCATGCTTGCCTATATCGTCGTCTCTCGCGCCCGGCCCACCGAGCACCGGTGATTTTGTCGGATACTTGGCAGTGAGCAAGACGGCGACCCCGATTTGTACTGCATGCTCAATAACGGGAATAAGATTGCAGGGTCCCGGATCGTTATTGATATTATGATCACCACTGGCTCGCAATATGATTACTCTTTCATCGGGTTGAGAAATGATGCTGTCGAGTTTCTTCGCCAAATACCCGGGCTGCAGATCAATCATGTCCACTCCGGACGCATCAAAGCCCGTTTTCAAATCCATTCTGCCCGGCGGGGTTGCGTTGACGCAAGTGCGCAGATTCCTCGTATCCAGGTCCAGTCCGTATTCATGCGCATGGATGCTGCCGACGATCGGATAATTGGGCGAGATGAATCCGTCGAATGCCCACGGGTTCTTCTTCTGCAGACGCACGGCTTTGAAGACCTCACGCGAGAAGTTGAACATGACGTCGGCGATGCGCTGCCGGTACGCAACGAAGAGGCTCTTGAGAAGGCCCATCAAATTGAATGTCCCGTCGCCATCGAACCTGTAAATGGGAAGCTGCGCCGCGGTGAAATCGACCGGTATTCTCAGGGAATCATTTTCGTGTGCCAGAAATGCAACCCCTCCCGTCGCCGACGCCGCCGTATCGGTACCCATGCACAGTCCCACGCCATCGTAGCCCTGATCCTGCAGTCCTTCGATATCCGCAGCCATTGCCATCCATGTGTCCGGAACCGCCTTGATGCTGTCCTTCGTCCAACGGACATAAAAATCCACCACCACAGGGTCAGGTGTTATCTCCCGAAACTGTCGCACCACGGGCTCGCACGCCAGCCGGAACTTCTCGCCGTCTTTCGGCGATTGCAATACCCCAAACTCATCGGGCTCCTCCCCAATCGACCCGCCGTAATAACAGAGTGCGAATCGGAGCGGGCCTGTGGCGTCACCGGGGGAATTCATGCGGCATTCGGGGATCGACTTGGTATACAATTTTCCTGTTTCTAACACAATAACAATAATCATCTACAAAACTATATTTGTCTACAGAGAGCCATATATTCTCTTGTTTATCTGGTGTCATATCTATAACATCACAAACCTATGCACCACTTCTTCGCCCAACTGGGCTTCACAAAAAACGAGGAAGAGATCTACCTCTTCCTGCTGGAGTATGGTCATACGATCGCAAGCATGGTGGGTAAACGGCTGAACATCAATCGCGTGACGGTGTACGCGGCACTCAGGGGAATGAAAAAGAAAGGACTCGTGGGGTCGTTCCAGAAAAATAACGTCACGTATTTCGAAGCCGCCTCGCCGCGCGATCTCGTGGCGCTGTGCCACAAGGAAGTCACACGCCACATGAATATGGAACAGGAAGCCGAGAAACTTCTTCCTCTCTTAAAAGAAATTCAGAGCAAGAAGCAGAAGCCCGTACTGGAAGTGAAAGGCGAGATGAAATATTATCAGGGACTGGAAGCGGTGAAGGGGCTGATCGATGAAACGTTGCAGGAAGGAGAGCAGGAACAACTCTGCTTTGGCCTGAACCAGTTCCACATTCAGCATTTACAGGACGAATGGAAGACATACACGAAGAAACGCGTGAACGTGGGAATGAGCGTGCGCAGCATCCAGCCCGATATTCCCGCGGCGAAGCAGTACAAAGAGCGCGATAAAGCCGAACTCCGAACCACGGTCCTCGTTCCCTACAAAAGCTTCCCGGCCGATTGCGAGCTGAATATCATCGGCGACATGATCGCGCTGTTCGTGACGCATGGGGATAAGCCCGCAGGCATGAAGATCTACCACAAAGACATGGCGACGGTGCTCAGGAGTCTCTTTGAGCTCGCATGTAGGGGGGCGAAGACGTTTGAGAAAACGCCGCTATGACGGCCAACGCTTTGCGGCAGTGCAATTGATGACGGT
>CAZXIO010000038.1:9029-12399 GCA_964640805.1 uncultured Candidatus Peribacteria bacterium | reverse complement strand
GGCCCCGGCGGAAGCATGGGCGGACCGAATGGTGGCAGTATGTATGGTGGTCCGAACGGTGGTTCGATGAATAGTCCGTATGGCAGTCACGGCGGCCCGACGAACAGTCTGTACGGCGGCCCCGGCAGTTACAGCGGTGGTGGCAGTCAATGGGGTGGCGGTCAATGGGGTGGCGGTCAGGGTAGTCAGCAAGGAACGTTCAAGCCGGGGAACGATGGCCCCAGCGGCAGCACCGGCCCATCTTTCGGTGGTCCGACGAACAGTTTGTACGGCGGCCCCGGTGGCGGCAGCATGAAATTCAATATGCCGTCGGTAGGCACCTCTCCGTTTGATCGCGCCGGCAAGCCCGGCGACAGTGGCAACACCGGAATCATCGATCCTCTCTTCCGTAAAGGTCAGGACAGTACCGGTACCCAAGACGGTTCGAGGACGTTCGGCGATATGGACATGGGGAAGAAAATGGACGGCATGTCTCCGGATATGTTCACCGGCGGAAGTAATCATGGCGGCCCAACGAGTCCCGTCAATTTTAACTTCGGCGGTGATCAGGGTAACAAAGGCGGGTTTGGTACGGGCGCTCCGAGCGCCGTCAGTATCCCGGGTCTGCAGCAGATTGTGGACTTTGCCGGTCAGAGCGAGAGCGAAGGGGAAGTGACGCTCAGCGAAAAAGAAGTGAAAGCGATCACGACCGTCGTCGTCAATGTGATTACGCCGGTTAACACACTCGAAATCAGCTGGAAGAAATTGGCCAAAAGGCTTCCCACAATGAAGAAGCAAAAGGCCATCAGTGCGGCCAAACAACTCGGCACGAGGCTCGAGCCGGCGTGCAACAAGGTTGCAATGGTCGAGGAGCGCGTCAGTGAGGTTTCCTTGGTAGTCGATAACGCTGCCGTTGATAAGGCGGAAAGTGACCTCGAAACCGCATCGGGGAAATGTGACGCTATGATGGGCGCGCTCTTGGACATCATCGGTGCCCCGAAGAGCGACCTGTAATTTTGTCTACGTCGATCCGAAAAGGCGGTCCCGCACGGGGCCGCTTTTTTGTGGGAGGAAGTATCACGTCGACCGCTCCATTACCTGTACCCGCAACCTCTCGTAAATGATCTTTGCCGCTTCGGCGCGATTGACGGGGGCGTTGGGACGGAACGTTTTGAGCGGCTTGCCGGCGGCGTCTTTATCGCCCGTGATGATCCTGAGCGCGGCGGCGTACGCGATGTCGGATTCGAGTGGATGGTCCGCCGTGTCCGAGAATGAAGAGAGAAGCGGGGGAACGGTGTCACCGAAGGCATCGAAGATGACGCTTAGCACTTCACCGCGCAGCGCCGCTCTGTTCAAGTCGGGCCGCGAGGCGATCAGCCGCATCTTGCGTTCCTGCGCGCACACAACAAACGGCCGCGCCCAGTGCTTTTCGGCCTGCGCGAATGCGGGCGTGCCTTTGCACAGAGTCTCATCCACTTGCGCCGCCTTCAATGCCATCTTCACGATCTCAGCGACCGTCACGGTATTGCCGGCGCCGTAACGTCCCGTCGGCTTGCCCGCGGCGTCTTTATACCCCGATACGATGCCCCACCGCGCGGTGGAGGAAACGTACTGGTAGTACCAGTCCGCCGCCGCCACGTCGGTGAAGCGGCTGCCCGCGCCGGCATCGAGCTTTTTGAGCACGGCGTCGCGGTCACCGCCTTGGGCTTGCTCGATCGCCCTGAGCTCGTCCTTCAGTTGCGAGAAGACTTCGAAGAACCCCTGCGCCGGCCCGGCGAGGAGAACAAGTGAAGAAACTCCAATTATTACTGAGCATCGTCTGACCATGGCTCGCATTCTATGCATTCAACCGCACTCGTGGGGCAAAGTGCCGTTGCCCCTGGACTCAATCTCCTGTATAATGATGCCGAACATCCACATCGAAATCGTATGCGACAATGGACAGTGGCACTGGCGGTGGTCTTCACGACATGCAGCGCGGGCGCGGTGACGGGCATGTTCCTGGTCGGCCAAGTGACGAATGATTCCGCAACGGACGCTTCTCAGTCCGTCTCCGTACGCAAAGGCGAAAAACCGCGCAGCATCCGCAAGGACGAGCGTCTGCAGCTGGAACAAGACAGTGAGCGCCGCAACGCGCTCGGCAACGAGATCGAACGACTGCAGGAGCGGGCGGCGGACGCGGGGGAGCACGTGAGCTTCGAGGAATTGAAAGCGCAGGCGGAAGCGAAACTGTTCCGGGCATCGGCCTCGTACGGGCAGGAGGCTCCTCCTTCATATAATGGGAAAAATGCTTATCCGAATCCGGATGGAATGCCGGTTCAGGAGAACGCACCGCAGCGTGTGTGTTTCCGTTCCGACGGATCCATCACGACCGACCGCAATGAGTGCGGTGACCAAAGCATCCACTTCGGCATGCAATCGGATGATATGGCGGACACAGAGGACAGGTACGATGCCCCCTCATACGATGCCGTGTCCGGCTTTATGAACAGGCAATTCGTGCCAAGTGAGCCTCAATATGGGCATTCACCCTTCTCCGGTACGCCGCAGGGCAGCGGGGGATTCCCGGGCGGGGGAATGCCGCAGCAGATGACGATGATTCTGAAGATGATGGATACGATCATGATGGATAAACTGCCGAAAGTGTTCGCGATCTTCGAGGAAGCCGGATTGCAGATTCCTTCGGAGTCGCGTTCGGCTCATCAGAAAGCAACCGCGCGCTTCGCAGAACTGAAGGGCCCGTGCGCGCAGGGGAACATGGAATCTTGTTTACAACTCAGCGAAGTCGCCGACATCATGATGGGCATGCGCCCGGCAATGGAGAAGATGATCATGGAATCGGGAAAGTGGGAAGTAGGCATGCAGATCGGGCAACTGATGAGTCAGGGCATGGAAGGCATGCCGATGCCTCCGGGGATGAGAGGCGGGCCGCCCCCCATGATGCAAGGGGGGGGAGGATATGGTGGTCCCCCGGCCGGATACGGGAATATGCCTGAGTACGGCGGGTATGGAAATTATGGCGGAGGCATGCCCGGGGGATACGGCAATACGGGGGGATACTGAAGCCGAAAGCGGGGCGCTCAAAAAAATATCTTGAGCCTGCGACCGAAATCCTCTATACTGTGTGGAATAGGAAATTTATTTCTTACACACATATATATGAAAGCATCGCGCAGGCACTCCGGTGTCGCTTCTCTCACCGAGAAGCAAATCGTCATCATCGCCGTCCTCACGGGACTGGTGATTTCCATCGGGCTCACGCTCGTGGGAGAAAGTTCGCTGGGTCAACTGATCCGCGGACGGACTGTGGTGGTACAGGAAGGCACACCTCCATCAGGCAGTTCGTACACTCCTCCTTCGGGCAGTTCGTACACGCCTCCATCAGGCAGTT
>CAZXIO010000038.1:0-8929 GCA_964640805.1 uncultured Candidatus Peribacteria bacterium | reverse complement strand
GGCAGTTCGTACACTCCTCCTTCGGGCAGTTCGTACACGCCTCCATCAGGCAGTTCGTACACTCCTCCTTCGGGCAGTTCGTACATGCCTCCTTCGGGCAGTTCGTACACGCCTCCTTCGGGCAGTTCGTACATGCCTTCTGCAGCCGACTGCACATCAAGATGCACTATCGGCAACATGCCGAATGCAACCCCTGAGATGCTGGCATCCTGCATGACGAGATGCAATGACGCACAAAACAGCGCAACGCCCGGCGGCACCACGGGTCCGGCCGGCACAGCGGGAACTCCCGGCAGCACGACAGGTTCACCGACAAACACCTGGGTCGATCCCAGCACCGGGAAGACACAGAACGCCAAAGAGATGTGTATTAGCTGGGCCGCCGGTGATGCAAATAAGATGCGCACCTGCGACTGTATGGGTTCAACGGATCCCAATTGCGGCAAGACGCCTTCATCGGCGTCCACGGGCACGACCCCCTCGTCCACGATGGGCGGGGCATACGATCCCAAACCATGCAGTGACAATTGCAGTTTGATGACGGGATCCGAGCCCGAAAAACAATTGTGCCGCGATGCGTGCGTCAAGGCCGCCTCCGGCGAACAGGGCATGATGGCTCCCGGTTACGATCCCCAGGCGCAGTGCCTGGTAAAGTGTAACGCGGCGGGCGGCCCCATGACCGATGAACAAAGGAACACGTGCCGCGCAGATTGCGGCAAGATATCGAGTGGCAACTACGCAGGTCCCGGTTCCATGGGAAGCGGTATGAAAGAGTGTTTCTATACCAATGCAACGATCAACGGAACAGCCCCGGGGTACACCGTGTGGTGCCGGACAGATTACAATGATTGCCACAAAGGCAGTCCTTCCGGAGAGTCGATATCGACTGCAGGACTTTCACTCGGTGCGCCAAGTCAGTGCGCATCGGGATGGTCGAACGCCGGCGACGGCATGCGCGGCTCCCCGGGGAGCGGCTCCAAGTGGACGTGCACGGGCCGCAACAGCGCCGGACAGACCAATACGATCCGGTGTGATTCGCCGAACGTCGGCTGTGGCATGAGTGATAAGGATGTGAACCAGACTGTTGGGGGCAACCCAACGTGCACGCAGGACGGTTCCGGCCAGACGAACAACAACAATCAGGGGAATATGGGCGGCGATCCGGTGAAAAACTGTGAGAATAACTGCGACAGCATGACCAGGGAACAACAGACGAATCCGGCATGCACGAAAGCCAACCCCGAACCATGGTGCAGGCAGAGTGTCGGCGATTGTAAAGCGCAGTGTAAAAACATGAACGGAGGCGGCAATTGGAACGGTGGCGGGCAGGATGACATGGTCAACTGTTGCACACGCGTGCAGTGCTACGGGAACCAATGCCCCACGGTGATGCCTTCGTGTTCCCAAAGATTGCGGTCGCAGTGCAACAGGGAAGGCGGCGAAATCCGCGACGGCGGCAACTACAGCGGGCCCGGCGGGCCTCCCGGCGGCCAGTGGAGCGATCTGAGCGGCGCGAAGATGCAATTCCTGAATGCAATCCAGAACTACAGGCGTCAGGTGGAGGAAATGCAATTCAGGGCGCGCGAGAACAACGTGAATGCGGGGAGTGAGATCAGTTCATTCATCTCGGCCGTTGATGCCATGGAAGCGCGCGTCAAAGCTGCAACGACGATGGAGCCGCTCAACGGCTACAACCAGTTTGATGCCATCGATCAGCTTGGAAAAACGGTATGGAATAAGATCCAGACGGGCGGCATGGCGCGCCAGTTCGACGAAGTCTCTCGCCGCGTGGAGGAAGCCAAGCGCGCCCTCACGGACATGGCGAACAGGGGTGCCGACATTTCTTCGCTCAGAGCTCCATATGACGCACTCGTTGCAGCCGTTACAAACGCCAAGCAGAATCAGACACAAGACTCCATGCAGGCCGTCTACAGCGAGGAATCGGCTCTGTGGAGGGCCATGGAAAGCGTTGGCAGCATGAATCGGGGCGGGAAGATGGATAACAATCAGGGCGGCCAATACGCCGACCGGTGTCAGATGATCCTTGATCAGGCCGGGCGCATGCAGGAGAAGGGAGGAAACGAGGCTGTCTACGCAAAATTCCGTGGCATGTACGAAGATTGCACCCGGCAGGCCCGGGGAGCCATCACCGGAAAGGGCATCAATCAGGGGGAATTCGATAAAAACCAGGAGGAATTCAGGCAGGTCTACGCAGAGGAAGTCCACGGGCAAAACAGCTGCGACATGGTCGATCGGATCATGAATGAAGCAAGGGGCGGCATCAACGAAGGCCAAACGATGGTCGCAAGCCTGAGGAACGCCGCTTCGAAGAAGAAGCTCGAGGCCTTGATTGTAAAAGCCAAGGGACTCCTCGGCCGTGCGTACGATTACCGGCAACAGAATGACTGCGAGAAAGCATTCGTGCCCCTGCGGGAGATGGGGGGAATTGGCAACGAGGCCGATGCAATCCTGTCGCAGGCAGGCGGCGGCGTCTCCTTCGTGAACTACGATGACGACATCCAAAATCAGGCCAAGAAGATCTCAAGGCAGGGAGGCACGAACGCGAACAGCGTCGCACAGACCATCAAGGACCTCAATTGGGATAAAGGAGAAATCTTCGTCGTGCTCGATGAAATCGACATCGACGTGCTCAGCAACTATCTGGAGGCGCGAAAGGGCGGGGCGAAGGGGACGGACGTCATCGGTGCAGCGTCGCAGGCCGGCCTGAGCGCGCTCGACATCCAAGAGCTCCTCCAGAAGAAAGAAGAGCTCGACGAGCAAATCGCCGAGCGCCGGGCCACGCTGACGAAGCTCGATGCAAAGGTACAGGCCATGATCGCCGGCCTGAACACGCGTAACTTCTCGGCAGAGGCGGCTGATGCGGTATTGGCGCTGGTTGAGAACGCAGAAGATTTCACCGCAACGGAGATGGAAGCTGAAATCCGGGAAATCGAGAAGCAATCCAACATCGATATCACCGGCTACAGCGACGTCAACGCGCTGAACGATCACGCGTGGGCGGGAGAAGCCATTGCGAATGCCAAAGGCTGGATGAAGGGCAATCCGGACGGCACGTTCGGCATCAATGAAACGGTGCGGCTTGCCGATGCGGGTCTGGTGCTTGCGCGCAGAGAAGCCGTGGATAACACCGGCGCATCGCCTGAATCGTCTTTCGCAACCGGTGCTCCCGCCTATGCCAAAGAGGCTCTCGCGGGCCTAGAGGCGAACGGCGCGGATTTCTCCGGTTTCGAAAACAAGAGTGCGGATCGCCTCGATATCGCCCACCTGATTGTCGCGGTGTACGGGGATGAACTTGCCTCCGGGGACGGCTCGGCCGTCGCAGAATGCGCAGATGCCAGCAAGCTTCCCGAAGCCGACCGTGATGCAGTGGACGTAATGCTGGAAAACGGCATCATGACCTGCTTCGACAATGGGAACTTCAGGCCGGGGAACGACTTCACCCGCCCGCAGTTCGCGAAATTGCTGCTGAACCTGGAAAATGCGACCGGGCAAACGAGTGACGTGATCGCAGAGGACGATGCCGGCAGCGCTGCAGCCGGGACAGCGAAGACGACGACCGAAGCAAGTACTCCGACGGAAGGTCACCCGGGCGCCGAAGCGGCACCCCCGGAGGCACCTGCACCCGTGGTGTACACGTTCAATTCCCATGAAGTGAGCGAAAAGGATCTCACGATGATCCGTATGTTGGTATCCGAATACATTCGCCTGAACGGCAAACTGAGCACCGACAAGGCCGTGTCCATGCGCGTGAGCCTTATGAACAGCCTCGACAAGGATCTGGGAAAAACACAGAATGAAGTGTTCGGCCAGCTCCGCTACGACAACTTCGGCGAGGATTACATCGCCAAGGTGAAGAAAGACATGAACCTCAGGCTGCCCCCGCAGGAAATGGTGCTGCTCCTCGAAATCATGGAGGCATCGGGCCAGCCGATGAGTATGTAATCATCTATGGATATGAATGGAAGAAGCTCCGCAAGGGGCTTCTTTTGTATGTCGGCGTGGCTGATGTCTGATGGGACAACGACAGGCAACCACCATTGGTCATGTGCCATGGCGAAGCCGCATTAGTCCCAAGCAAGTTCTTTAAAATGATTCGTGACACGTCCTTGCTGCACGCACACCAAATCGATCCGATAGCCGCCGTCGTAGTCGTGACTCGCGACCCAGTGTCTCGCCGCACGACGCAAGTTTGCCCTCTTTTTCGCCGCAGCCGTCTTCTCGGGCACGAACCCTTCGCGCGTTTTCTCGGTGCGGGTCTTCACTTCCACAAACACGAGAACGTCATCCTCCGGATCATGCGCGAGGATGTCGATTTCATCTTTAGCGATGCGGATGTTGCGCTCACGGACGTCATAGCCGATGGATGTGAGGTAGTGCCATGCGATCACTTCGCCTGCTTCGCCGACGAGGAGGTGTTGAGGACGCGGGTGGGTTCTGTCGCTGGATAGAAAGGGGAAATTATACATGCTTGAAAAGTAATTGAATAAAAAGAAAAATCAGAGGCGTTGATTCGCTGACTCGCTGATTCGTGGCTGTTGCTTAAATGTTTTCTTGAATTTCTGATTTCTCGATTGTAAGTGATGAATGAATTTTGCAATCATGCTTGCAAGCTTGCGGGTCCAATTGGAAAGGAAATCAAACTCGGGTCGCGCAATATACTGTTCATCAAGCGCATCGTACAAATGCGAGCGGGTTTCAGTGGCCGAACGTTTGGCGTATCCAAGAAAACTGATTGTTTCGGGAATGGTCATTGCGTCACTGCCTTCGGCAATATTCGCTGAAATGGACCGCGTAGATCGCGTAATTTGATCAATAAATGCCGTGTCCGGAAGCACATTCTCGCGTTTACACACACGGCGGATTTCCCGCAGCAATGCTCTGCTTTCTTTCCATATTTCCAGATCTTCGAATGCATATAAGTTAGCCATAGATTAGTAGGAAAAACGAGTCATCGAGTCATCGAGTCAACGAATTCATTAACTGTCGCGCAACGAATGGCGATACTGCAAAGCTTCTGCAACGTGCTCCATGCCGATATCATCCCTGGCTGACAAATCCGCGATCGTCCTCGCCACTTTGATCGTGCGGTGGTACCCGCGCGCCGTCAGTCCCATTTTTTCCACCGCTTGCCGCAGTAACTTTCCCGACGCCTGATCGAGCGGGCAGAGCTGATCGATTTGTTTCACATTCATTTCTTTGTTCGTGCGGATATTCATGCCCTCGAATCTTTTTCGCTGACGTTCACGTGCTCCAAGAGCCCGGGCAGCGATCTGCGCGCTGGTTTCAACCATGACGGAAGGCTTGCGCTGTAAATCTTCAATCGGAACCGCGCGGACATCGACGGTGAGATCGATACGATCCAGCAGCGGGGCCGAGATGCGCTGGCCGCTGCGTCCCGGGCTCCCCGCCGCAAATTTTGCCGGGTTCATCGCGGCAATGAGTGTGAAATCTGCCGGGAACGTGATGGAACCGCGGGCGCGCGTGATGGTGATGCAGCGATCTTCGAGCGGCTGACGGAGAACCTCGAGCACGTACGTGGGGAATTCGCCGAGTTCATCGAGGAAGAGCACCCCTTTATGCGCCAGGCTGATCTCGCCGGGGCCGGGGATCTGTCCTCCGCCCACGATCGAGACGCTGCTCGCGGTGTGATGGACGATGCGGAAGGGGCGTTCCCTGATGAGCGGGGTGTCATCGGGAAGCAAATTGGCGACGGAGTAAATCTGCGTGACTTCGATCGCCTCTTCGCGCGTGAGCGGAGGAAGGATATTGCGAAAGGCCCGTGCGAGGAGCGTTTTGCCCGATCCGGGCGTTCCGGAGAGAAGAACATTGTGACCTCCTGCAGCCGCGATCTCGAGCGCGCGCTTCGCCTGTTCCTGCCCGCGCACGTCGGCGAAGTCTATGGCATCCCGCTGCGTTGTTTCAATGCCGTAATCGGGCGACGGAACGGGAACGGACTCTCTGTCACCCTGCAGAATCAAAATAAGCTCCTGCAGCGAATTGGGCGCGATCACCGTAACGCCCGGGATCAGCGCCGCCTCGGGTCCGTTCATGGCCGGGACCACAAGCGTTTTGAGCCCGTGCCGTCGGCACGCGATTGCGGCCGGAAGGACACCGGTGACGTGACGGAGTTTACCGTCGAGTGCGAGTTCTCCCAGAAATGCGGTGGTCCTGAGGCTTTCCTCGGGGATAGTGACCAGATCGTGTGCGATCAGAAGCCCCAGCGCGATGGGCAGATCGTACCGCGGGCCCACTTTGCGGATATCGGCGGGGGCAAGATTGACGATCACGACGCGCCCGGTGGGGAAGCGATACCCGCTTTGCCGCAGTGCATGCGAGACTCTCTGCTTGCTCTCCTGCACGGCGGTGTCTGCCAGCCCGACGATGAAGAACTTGCCCTCGCCACTCGTGGAGCCGACTTCGACCGTGATCCGTTCGCAGTGGAGCCCGATGCCGGCGAATGACGTCAATTGAGTGAGCATTTACTTGAGAGCGGGCATACTTGCCCGCGGCCAAGCAGTGTCCTTTTGCCCGCCTGCCGCCACAACACCTCTTCAACCATGACCTCCGGACTCATCTCGACTTTTCCTCATCTGTAAGCCATGTCCGGACGTTTCTTTTGCAAAGAAACCCCTTGGCGATCTGCTGATCGCTGCTACACTCCTCACCCTTCTCATTGTCCCCATGCGCCACCTCTCTCGCATTGCGATCGCGCTCTCGCTGATCGCCGTCCCGACGCTCCTCCTGGCCTACTTTGTGCGGCCCAGTGAGCTTCTGATGGCCCAATCACTCATCGGAAAGCCGATGGATTTTGCGTTTCAAATGCACGGAAGTTACGAGGGGACGAGTGCGGCGCTATGGACGGAGGGATCGACGCAGGGAAAGGATCTCGAATCGCTGGAGCTCCAAATGAAGGTGGTTGTCAAAGGAGAAACGAAGGATGGAAATGCGAAGGCGAACATCCAGGTGCGGATGAAGGACCAGATGCTCTACTTCATGCTGGAAAGCTTGGAAGCTACGGGAGTGGATGAACTGAACGACGTGAGCGGGATCATCCGCAGCCGCCGGTGGTATTCGCTGTCACTTGGAGATTTGGCACGCCGTCAGGAAACGGCAACGGGCCTCGACGAAGAGCGCACGAAAAAAATCGTGGCACAAATACTCGATGCGTTGCTGCAAATGAATCGCACGAACCAGGACGACAGTTCGATCTATTCGATGAAAATAAAGCACAATGCCGCAGTGGCTTTGAAAGGATTGATAGAGCGCCTGCATGAGCAGTATCCGGATGTGATTGCGCGGGAAACATTCACGAATCGTGAGGTAGGCGACATGCGCCGCATCCTCTCGAACATGTATATCCACATCAAAGTGATTACGGACGGTATGGATCAGCCGAGAGCCATGAAAACGTACTTCACCCTCAATCACGAGGGCGCGTCGGTCGTTCTGCAGGGATGGTCGGCCATGCGTTCGATTCCAGTGCTAATAGACGTGCCGATCAACCCGCAGCCGCTGGATGATGAGTTGGGGCTGCCACAACCGGACTCATTTGAAGAGGACGCTGCGGAACCGCCTGCAGAGGACTCTTCCGGATCTTCCAATGACGCGGTGCGCCGGGAGAGTGCCGGCACCATCCTGAATGCAGTGCATCAGTATGCCATCGATCATCATGGTTCGCTGCCCGGCAACATTTCGCGCATCAAGGGACATATTTGTGCAATGACTGGACGCCGCTGCAGGGAGTTCGTGGATTTGGGCGCTCTGATCGGACCGTATCTGGAGTCCATTCCGCCCGACCCGATGGAGCAAAGCGTGCTGGGAACCGGCTACTGGATCTGGAGAAACACGGACGGCACCATCACGGTGGAATCACGGCATGCCGAGGGGCCTGACGAGATCAGTGTCACCCGATAAAGGAATCTGTACACTGGAGCCATGCACGTCGCCGACGCCCTCACAGCGAAGATTCGCGCCACCTCTCCGGTGTGCGTGGGACTGGATCCTGAACTGTCTAAATTTCCGGAAGGACTGACGAAAGATCATGCCGGAGTGAAAGAGTTTTGTTGTGGCATCATCGATGCGACGAAGACGATCGCATGTTCTGTGAAACCCCAGCTCGCGTACTTTGAGCTCCTGGGATGGCAGGGAATGAAAGTCTTCTGGGAAGTGTGCACATATGCGAAAGAGCAGGGCTTGATTGTCATTGCGGATGGGAAGAGAAATGACATCGGATCGACGTGCGATGCCTATGCCGATGCGTATCTCTACGAGGGGAGCCCCATTGATGCTTTGACGGTGACACCGTTCATGGGTTCCGATGGAATCAAACCCTTCATTCAGCGTTGCATCAAAAATGAGAAAGGAATATTCGTGCAGGTGAAAAACAGCAACCCGAGCTCGGGAGAACTGCAGGATCTGCCGGTGGGGGACGAAGTGGTGCACGAGCATCTGGCGCAGCTCGTCGAAAGCTGGGCAACTCAATGTCTGGGACCCGAGACCGGCCTTTCGTGCGTGGGAGCCGTTGTGGGCGCCACGTATCCGGAAGAACTCAAGTATCTGCGCACGCTGATGCCGCACGTGCCGTTTTTGATCCCCGGCTACGGCGCGCAGGGCGGCACGGCGGAGAATGTGAAATGGGGGTTCATTCCCGACCCGCCTGACCGTCCGAGTCGGGCAGGTGGCACCGGCGCGATCATCCCTGCTGCGCGGAGTATCATCTATGCATCGAAGGGGAAGGACTGGAAGGAGGCAGCGGGAGAGGCGGCGAAGAGGATGGCAGAAGAGTTGCAAAAAGTTCTCAAGGCATGAGGATGCCAAAGAGTCCAAGGATTCCAAGGACCAGATATTTCATTGAAACATAAGATCTTTCGAAGCCTCTGGTCCTTGGACTCTTCGGCATCCTTGGAAT
>CAZXIO010000037.1:0-12580 GCA_964640805.1 uncultured Candidatus Peribacteria bacterium | reverse complement strand
AGATCCTTCGCCAGCGGCAACTGAATGTCGTTGAACGATTGCGGATCGATGCCGCGGCTTGCAATGAGCATTTTGAGAAACTCGGCCTTCGTCACATTTCTTCCTGGCTCAAAGTTTTTTGCTGCCGGTGGCCCCTGAATGATGCCGCCGCGCATCCGCGCCCACTCCACGTAGGGCAAATACCATGCATCGTCGCTCACGTCCGCAAACGGTGACGTTGCTTTGCGCATCCGGTCGGTATCGGCCATCAGAGGATCCACGATCATCTTGATCGCTTCGGCGCGGTTGACCTTTGCGGAGGGGCGGAACGTGCCATCGGGGTATCCCTCAAGCATATTCCGTTGACGCAGGTACTCTACGGCTTCAAATGCAAAGTGCTTCGACGATACGTCCGAAAAGGACGGCTTTGCGCTCTGTGCCAACGCCGGCTGTATTACCGATATCGTCACAATCAGCGCGCACGAGCACGATAGAAGGCGGGAAAATTTTTGTGGGGCGGGCATAGGGTGGGAACAGAAATGAGGTTACTGATCGGCCGGTGGATGATCAAGGATGGCCATCCTTTTCTTGTTGGAACTTTTATTGAAGAGTCAATGCTACAATTCTGTACCGTCCCTTCCGTTTGCATGAAAATCCTGTCCTCCGAGGCCGATGTGAAATTGCCCGAAGCCTACGACGAATTTCACGATGCGATTTTCCGTCACTGCTATTTTCACACGTTCGACCGTGAACTCGCGAAAGACGTTCTGCAGGAAGCGTTCGTGAAAACGTGGGAGTATCTTGCCGCTGGCAACGACATCGATAACGTTCGGGCCTTCCTCTACAGGGTCGCAACGAATCTCATCATCAACGGTGTGCGCAAGAAGAAAGAAACGTCTCTCGATGCCCTGCAGGAGGAAGGGTTCGATCCCGGTGCCGACGACGATATGCATAAACGTGATTTTGTGCAGGAAGAACGCGTGATGTGCATGCTGAAAAAGATCGAGGAGCCGTACCGCACCGCCGTCACAATGCGCTACATCGAAGGACTGTCTCCCGCCGAAATAGCGGATGTGACGGGCGAGACGCCAAACGTGATCTCGGTACGCATTCACCGGGGTCTGAAGCAGCTGGAATCCCATCTTGGCCATGAATGACAGATTTTCCGAATTTTGGCGGCAGGCAAAGGAAATCAGACTCGGCCCTGAAGAGTCGCAACGCCTGTTTGCAGGCATTCTTGCGAAGAGTGCGAATCTTGTAAGAGCCGGTACGGAGGCGCGTCACACAGGGCGTATGAAGCAGGATCAGCTCTTCGCGCAGGCCAAAAGTATCCGTCTCTCGGGCGCGGAAAATGAGCAGATTGAACAAAACATTGTGGCATACATGCGAGGACACCCTGCAGTCGCAGGTGCGGCTGAAGGATCGGACAAGCTGCTCCGTAGATGGAAGAACTACTTCTTGCGCCCCGTACCGATGTTTTCGGGAGGAGTAGGACTGTTCGGAATATTCGGACTCAGCCTTTCCGTTGCCGCACACTCTGCTCTCCCGGGTGACTTTCTGTACCCGATCAAAGTGCACGTGAACGAGGGTGTGGAGGCGGCGTTCCGGTTCAGTCCCGATGCGCGTGCGAAGTTCGAGGCTGACCGCCTTGAAGTGCGGCTGGAAGAAGCGGCAAAACTGGCTGCCAGCGGTCGTATGGATGCCGCTGTCTCTGACGATATGTACGGCCGCATTCAGGAGCAGATTCTTCTCGCAAACGACAGAGCGGAAGATCTGGAGCAGAGTGGTGATGACGACGGAGCGGCCGATGTGCACTCCCACATTGAAAGCGCCCTGCGTGCCAGCGAGACCGTGCTCGGAAGCCTCGCAGAAAAAAACGAGTTCAGCCGTTCCGATATTCAGGGATTGCTGCGGCATGTGAAAAATGCCGAGAAAGACGTTGTGCGGTTGCGGGTCGCATCGGAAAAGAAAGTTCTTGATCAGGCGCAGGATCATCTGAAAGCTGCCGCTGAAGTGTCCATCGGCGATCTCACGGATGCCGTGAAAGACGTCCGCGTCCGGCTGGATCGCAGGAATGTGCCGGATGACGCCGTGGGCGCCGCGAGATTGAAGGAGCAACTGCTCTCCGCCGAAGACGATCTACGGCATGCGGGAGAACGGCTTAAAGACGGCCGCTACAAGGAATCCATAGAGCTTTCCAAATCCGCACATCGGGACGCACGAGAAGCCAAAATTCTTCTGAAGGCGTCGGAGGATCTGCGCGTCCGCAGTTCTTCGTCGCCTGATCACAATGGTTCCGGAAGAAAGAAAGACAATGCTCTTCGGGGCCCCGACATCCGATTGCAGGATGATGATAAAGAGAGCCGGTAAGAATCTTTGCTGTCCTTTTCTTTGGTATACTCTTCGCATGGAGAGGTGGCCGAGTGGTCGATGGCGCCTGACTTGAAATCAGGTAGGCTCTTAGGAGCCTCGGGGGTTCGAATCCCTCCCTCTCCGCCACGTAAAGCGGCTTCGCCGCCACGTGGCACAGCCACACGATACGAGCGAAGGATTGCAGCGAACGCTTTACGTGCCACGTGATCGCGTAGCGATTTTACGTGGCATTTGAGCGCGTCCACGTGGCGCGGCCACTATTATTTATTCTGCAACCCACGCGCCTGCTTGGCCATGTTTTCTGCGATCACTTTCACTCTGGCCGTGAGCTCCGAAAGATTGGGGCTCAACTCCGTCGCTCGCTGGCCCAGCGCCCATGCTTCCTTGGAAAGCGATATCACTTCGTCCAGCCTTCCTTCGACTCCGGCACGGTATCCCCGCACAATGGCCCGGAAGGCTTCGGCCGTCTTCACGGCTCCCTGCACGATCGCCACGGACGGTTTCATGGTCAATGCTCCCCGGGCTGCGAGAAGCGCGCGCGCCGACGCGTACTCAGCCTGCTCAATCTGATTTTGCTCGATGAATTGCAGAATGTTTACAAGCTCACTCTCTTCTTCCGAAAGCAGCGCCTGCGTGCGGCGCCCGCTCTGGTACATTGCGAAGCGGTGGAGAAGGATCGCGACGTCGCCGCGCGTGAGCGTCCGGGCGGGACTCAGCATCCCATCTTCGCCCACCTGTACCATCGAGGCACTGATGGCGTAGCGCAGCGACGGATAGAACCACTCATCCGGATTCTTGACGTCCGTGGAGAGCGCCAATTTATATTCGCCGTATGCGCCTGTATCGATACTCTGAGCGAGGAAGAGCATCTTCAGAAACTCCACTTTCTGGACAGGACGTTCTCCGTTGAATTTCGTCGTTCCGGGTGGCCCGTCGATGAACTTCAGCTTCCGGTATGCAGCCTGCACGTATGGCCTGTACCAGACGTCTCCTGCGACGTCGCTGAAGCCGTTCTCCGTGAACGCCGCCGCCTCGGCCTGCGAGAGCTTGGTTGTGACGATGATTTTGACCGCTTCGGATCTCTTCACGGTCTGATTCGGCCGGAACGTGCCGTCGGGGTACCCTTCAAGAATGCCCTGAGACTTCAGAAATTCCACTGCAGCGAATGCAGGATTGTTTTCGGGAACGTCTCTAAACGATGCAGCGGAGGCTGCGACCGGCGCGAGCATCGAACAAACGGTGCTGAGCAGGACGATGCAAGAGAGTCGACGCATGGAACTGGAGGAAGGATCGTGAGTGATCCTACGGAATGATGCCTATGGAATGCAACGGAAAGCTCCTTGTGCCGCTAAATCATGCTGTCTGCATCATAGACTATTTTAAGTAATTATGTTATAATAACCTTGGAGAAAAATGCACATACACATGCCAATAACGAAAGCTATCCGTCGGCTGCTGATGATCGTTGGATGCACTCTTACGTTGCATCCTATCGCTGCAATGGCAATGGAGAGCAGATCGTTCATGTTGGTACCCGCGGATGCGGGAATGCCCGTGATTGGCAGCTCTCCCGGCTATCAAATTGCCGACCGTGAGCCTCCGCAGGTCGAACCGCCACCACCGGTGCCGACGGGCGTCGCATCGCCTATCTACAGGGCTCCCCCTCCTCCTCCCCCGCCCCCCCCTCCGCCGCCGACAGCTCCGGTGCCCGCTCCAAAATCTGCGACTCCTCCTCCAATCATTCCAATCACGCCTCCCAAACCAACGGTGGTGCCTGCCGCTCCGCTCATCCTTGTTGCACCGCCGAAAGCACTGCCGACACTGTCCAATACTATTGTATTGCCCGCACCAAAAGCGACAGCTCCGGCCACCATTGTTCCCGTCACCACGGTAAAGCCTCCGGCCGCTTCCGTCCCAGTAGCCACACCTGCGACGGTGGTAAAACCCACGGCCGCAACGAGCCCCGCAATCACCGCTCCGGCGGTTGCGAAACCGGCTGCGACACCCGTAACCGCTCCAAAAACCGAGTCACCGGCGGTTTCGAGAGAGCGGCGGGTGCAAACGAAATCACAGCCTGCTTCCTTCGGCCCTCCAAAGCCCGAGGCAATCGGACCCATGTCGAGACCCGCGAAGCCTGCTGCAATTGCCCCGGCAAAACCTCCCGCAGAAGCAATCATCAAGGATCGTCTCATCCGGGCCAATCGCCCCATACGCAGAGCCGATGTAGGTCGCACGACGATGCTTCCACGGCCGCCGAAGGCACAACATATGATAACCGGCAATGGAGCGCCGGTGGAGCGCATTGCGCGGGGGTACACATCGTCTTGGCTCGCATCGCTCCCGGGTATTGATGTGTCGTCGGGCAGCGCGCTTACGCCTGGTTTCGGCGCGCTGGTATTGCTCCTGCTGGCACTGCTGTACCACAGCAGGGATCGGTTGTACTCCACGTTCTCCCACGTGACAGTGAAAAAGAAGAACAGACGCAGACGCACACTTCATTCCCATCGTTTCCCATGAAGATCACGCGCGCCATCAGCGGCTTGATGCTTCCTCTGATACTGGTACTTGCAGTGCCGTCCTTGCCTGCACGGGCCGAGACGAGCATTCCTCGCATCCTCAATTACAGCGCATATCTCCTGGGCAGCAATGGTTACCCCACAAGCGGCGATTTCCGCATACGTTTCTCGTACTGGAAGAGTGCCGATTTCGTCACGAGCGATAGGACCGGTTCGGGGGGCATCAACATCTCGGCGCCCATGTACGCCGGCTGGAGTGAAGCACACGTCGTCACGCCCAACTCCAAAGGATATTTTTCGGTGTCGCTGGGGAGCATCGTTTCACTCTCGATGATCGATACCCTGCCATCGGCCGATCTGCGCAATCTCCATTTGCAGGTGGAAGTGAAAGCCGCGTCCGCGGGGGATGACTCCTATGAGTTGCTGGATCCCAAGCCGCTCGACAGCGCCGTTGACCGTTCACCCGTGTTCTCGAACATGTTCTCGTTCGTCGCAGACACGCTCGACCGTCACGATACGGGCACGTCGGATGGCAATATCCCCGTGCTCGGGAGCGGCGGCTTGCTCCCCAAGAGCACCGTTCCCGGCGCGACGAACGCAGATACGTTCATCATCGATGCAGACGCCACGACGAATTCGGTCCGTTTGCAGTTCGGTCAAACCCTTCAGAAATCCCTCACCTACGATGCCGCAAGCGCCCGCTTCGTCTTCAATGCCCCGCTTCGCGTGGAAGGCGATCTTGCCGTCACGGGGCTGATCAATGGCGTCGACATCCAGGCGATCGCGGGTGCCACCGGCACGGGACGCAACGTGTTTGCTGTCTTCAATCCGCAGTATCCGAACGCCGCGCTCAAAGGAGACGGAGTAGATAATGTAGGCCAGCTGTCGGTGCAGCACGATACAACCGTCAAGCGCAATTATTACGAGTGGAATAGCACGCGCACGACCCTGCAGGATTATGACGTTCTCCTCCCTGTCACGCTGCCGCCGAACTTCAGAGAATGGCGCAACGCGCCCATCACTCTCTCGTACCGCACGTCGAGCACAGTCACCGACAGTAAACTGAGTGTGACTGTCACGGATACGAATGGGCAGAACGTGACGCTGCAAGGGGTCTCTACAGACCTTGCCAACACGTCCTGGAGTACAGCAAACCTCATCTTTACTGGAAATCCTACATGGCAAGCGGGTCAAACGTTCCTTATAAAAGTAAAACTTGCTGCCAGAAGTACGAAACAGGCGTTCCTGGGAGATATCAAACTGCAGTGGCTGGAAAAAAATTGAGAGTAATAATTAGACGGGGAAGTCAAGATGATTCATAAGCACAACTTTGGAAAGTTTGCTATACTATTTCGATTTACGCAAAAATCTTTATGAACACACCCACTCTCTTCCGCCGCGGCGTTGCCCTCCTCTCGGTCGGCGCTCTCGCCGTGGCACTTCTGCTCCCTGCGGGCGTCAGCACTGTGATTGCCGCTTCCTCCTGGAACCCCACGCTCCTTGTGAACACGGAAGCGTTTCAGATTATCGATTCGGGCGATGGCAGCTCCAATATCGAGCTGCGCTTCGGCCAGAGCGGCAACCGCGTGCTCTACTTCGACGTTGGCACAAGCAAGTTCATCTTCACGCAACCTGTGCTCATCCAGGGGAATTTGACGGCAACAGGCTCTCTTTCAGTGAAGCGCGCCATCTCCGGCGCAACGCTGCGTATCGACAGCAATGCGGATATCTGGGGAGCACTCAGTGCCACGGGTGCCATCAAGACGAAGTCCACACTCACGATCAATAGCGACAGCGACACGACCGATGCCACCCTCACCTTTGGTAATACTACAGCCGATCAGACCTTGAAGTTCGTGAATACGCTCCAACGCTTCGAACTCAGCAAGCCGCTCTGGGTGAATGGCAACCTCTCCGCTTCCGGCGCTCTCTTCGTGCAGGACAACATCAATACGAGAGCAGACCTGAAGATCAACGGCGACAGCGGCGCGGCAGATGCCACCATCACGTTCGGCAACAGTACAGCCGATCAAACGGTGAAATTCAACAATGCGCGCCAGCGGTTCGAACTCTCCAAAGACGTGGGTGTGCGTGGAACACTGTCTGGAAGCTCGCTCAGAGTTGACGGTGCCAGCGTGAACATCAACAACGTCGGTTACACGTTCACCGGCACGCAGGGCAACACCAATACCTTCCTGAAGAATGACGGTGCGGGCGGACTCACGTGGTCGACATCCTTCGTCGGCAACTCCAGCGGTAACATCCTCTCGCTCATCCCGCTGTATCCGAATGCCGTGTACACGCAGTCGGGCACCACCGCTGTGGGACAACTCACCAACTCGGGCGCAACCGGTACCGAAAACCTGTACCGCTGGACGACCAGCCGCGCCACGCTCCAGGATTATTGGATGTCGGTGCGCGTGCAGGTCCCCAAGAACTTCAACCATTGGGAATCCGCCTCGGGCGTGCAGCTCAGGCTCCGCACGGCTACCACCGGCGCCGCCGATAACTACATCACGTTCCGGATGCGCGATACTGCAGGCGCCGACGTTGCTCTGGGGAACAACGCCTCTCTCAAAAGCACGGTGGCAAGCACGTGGAGAACCAACACCGTCACGGGTATCACGGGCACGTACACGCCGCTCGGGTACATCACGCTGCTCATCAAAGTTGCCGCCACCTCGGCAGGCGTCACGGACCTCGGGTACATCAACCTCAACTGGACGATGAGTACTCCGTAACCACTGAACTCATAGTATGTCAAAGAGCGCCTCCGGGCGCTCTTTTTTTGGCCGATCATTGTACAGTAAAATGTACAAAATAGTGCGCGAAAAGAATATGCATGCGACTCAATGCTTGATGAACGTCAAACATCGCTATTTCTGCTATGATGTCCTGATTTTGACACATCAACTCCATCGTCATCGGCTGCACGTTGCCCTGAGGCTCAGGTGGGTTGCCGCTGTTGCCGGCTCGGTGCTTATTGCCGCGCTGCTTCAGCCGGCAGGTCGCCTATACGCTGCCTCTTCGTGGAACCCCACGCTCCTTGTGAACACGGAAGCGTTTCAGATCATCGATTCGGGCGATGGCAGCTCCAATATCGAGCTGCGCTTCGGCCAGAGCGGCAACCGCGTGCTCTACTTCGACGTTGGCACAAGCAAGTTCATCTTCACGCAACCTGTGCTCATCCAGGGGAATTTGACGGCAACAGGCTCTCTTTCAGTGAAGCGCGCCATCTCCGGCGCAACGCTGCGTATCGACAGCAATGCGGATATCTGGGGAGCACTCAGTGCCACGGGTGCCATCAAGACGAAGTCCACACTCACGATCAATAGCGACAGCGACACGACCGATGCCACCCTCACCTTTGGTAATACTACAGCCGATCAGACCTTGAAGTTCGTGAATACGCTCCAACGCTTCGAACTCAGCAAGCCGCTCTGGGTGAATGGCAACCTCTCCGCTTCCGGCGCTCTCTTCGTGCAGGACAACATCAATACGAGAGCAGACCTGAAGATCAACGGCGACAGCGGCGCGGCAGATGCCACCATCACGTTCGGCAACAGTACAGCCGATCAAACGGTGAAATTCAACAATGCGCGCCAGCGGTTCGAACTCTCCAAAGACGTGGGTGTGCGTGGAACACTGTCTGGAAGCTCGCTCAGAGTTGACGGTGCCAGCGTGAACATCAACAACGTCGGTTACACGTTCACCGGCACGCAGGGCAACACCAATACCTTCCTGAAGAATGACGGTGCGGGCGGACTCACGTGGTCGACATCCTTCGTCGGCAACTCCAGCGGTAACATCCTCTCGCTCATCCCGCTGTATCCGAATGCCGTGTACACGCAGTCGGGCACCACCGCTGTGGGACAACTCACCAACTCGGGCGCAACCGGTACCGAAAACCTGTACCGCTGGACGACCAGCCGCGCCACGCTCCAGGATTATTGGATGTCGGTGCGCGTGCAGGTCCCCAAGAACTTCAACCATTGGGAATCCGCCTCGGGCGTGCAGCTCAGGCTCCGCACGGCTACCACCGGCGCCGCCGATAACTACATCACGTTCCGGATGCGCGATACTGCAGGCGCCGATGTTGCGCTCAGCAACAATGCGTCACTGAAGAGCACTGTTGCGAGTACCTGGAGAACCAACACCGTCACGGGTGTGACGGGCGGCACCTACACGCCGCTCGGGTACATCACGCTCCTCATCAAGGTAGCGGCCACCTCGGCAGGCATTACAGACTTGGGCTACATCAACCTCAACTGGACCATGAGTACTCCGTAATACGATTTTGACACATCAGTTCCATCATCGGCCGGACGTTGCTGCAACGCTGCGGAGGTGCATTGCTGCCGTTGTTGGCTCGGTGCTGATTATCGTGCTGTTCCTGCAGCCCCCGGGCCACGTACTCGCCTCCTCATGGAGCCCGACGAAACTCGTGAATACCGAAGCATTCGAAGTGATTGACGACAGCGATACAAGCGCGAACGTTGTGCTTCGCTTCGGTGATACGGTCAACAAAGAAATACGCTGGGATCGCGTCAATAGTCAGTTTCAGGTAACTGGGCCCATAGAGGTGCTTGGTGCCATGTCCGGTGTCTCGCTCACGATCGGCAGCCTGAAGAGCTGCGACACGATCGATACCAACCTGAATGGCGTCTTCACGTGTGGTACTGATGCCACAGGCGCCGGGGGGGGAGGAAATTGGTCCGGGACCGGTGCCCTTGCCACGTTCTTCGACCGGGCATACGTGAATACCTCCGGCGATTCGATGACAGGAACGCTCATCATCAAAAATAATGGCTGGCTCAATGCTTCAGGTTCGCTCCTCACCAACACGGGTGCCAAGATCAACTCCGATCGCGGCGCAACTGATGCCGTGCTCTCGTTCGGCAACGCGACGTCGGATCAGGCGCTCACGTTCATCCACAGCCGGCAGCTATTCAACTTCTCCACAAGTATCAATGTGATCGGCACAGCCTCGGGTCGCATCATCCACGCGCAGGATCAATTGCGGTCATCGGGTTCCCTGGCCGTGGAAGGGGACTCAACGCTCGATAACACGTTTTATTTGAATAGCTCACTCAACCGCGTTGGCATCGGCGGTGACTTCAAGAATCCCGAAACGACGCTGGAAGTGGGAGGAACGCTTTCCGGCGCGTCACTCGTCGTCAGCAACCTGAAGAGCTGCGACACGATTGATACCAGCGCAAATGGCGTGTTCACCTGCGGAACGGATGCCGGCGGCGGCGCAGGGATCAGTCAGAGTGACGGTGATGCGAGATACCTGCAAAAACAGGGCAGCAAAAAATCCAGTGTAATGTCAGGAGCTCTTGTTGTGTATGTGGGTACAACGTCTCCCGTACCGGCTGCGGATACAGGAGTGACGCTGGAAGTATTGGGAACGATGAGCGGCCGGATGATTCATGCGCAGAACCGGCTTGCGTCTTCCGGATCCTTTGTTGCAGGCGGCATTACCGTGCTGAAGCCATCGGCGACACAGGCAATCAGTGCAGCCGGGAATACGATTCTTGCCAATGCATCAGCGATTGTTCTTGACCCGAATGCAAACTACACAATGACATCGGCTCCCACGATTGCTGATGGATTATTGGGCCAGATGCTTACACTCACTGCCGCAAACAGTGAGACAAATAAAGTGATACTGCAGGATCAGGATATACTTGCCTCATCAAACATTCAGCTGGGTTCCGGCTCCAACCTGCGGGAAGTGACCGGAAAGAAAACATTGTCACTGATCTTTGATGGAACGGACTGGGTGGAAACTGCGTACACCGACGACAGTGTAAACATTCAGATATTCACCGCGACCGGTGCAAATACCTGGACCAAGCCGAGCGGAGCAAAGGCGGTGTATGTCGTGTGCGTGGGTGGAGGCGGTGGTGGCGGAGGTGCAAACGGCACGGCCGCCGGTGCTGCCCGCAACCCCGGAGGCGGAGGTGGTGGAGGTGGAAGAGCCGAAAAATGGTTCGTTGCCTCCGATCTTGGAGCAACGGAAACCGCAACAGTGGGACAGGGAGGGAATGGAGGCCCCGGGGGAGTTGCTGCAGCAGGAACAGCCGGCACGGCAGGAGTCAACTCGACCTTTGGAACGTACCTGACATGTTATGGCGGCGGATTCGGAAAAGGTGCTGTCACGGCCACTGCTTCAGCCGGAGGGGGCGGCGGAGGAACGGCGGGTGTTGGTGCAAACGGAGCTGCAGTGACAAACTTGGGTGGATTGCCTGCATCGGTGGCTGGAGCAAACGGCATTGCAGGGCAGGGCGGTGGCGGTAACATTGCTGCTGCGGCAGGAAATGCAGAATATGGCGGAGGCGGAGGAAATGGTGCCGCAGCGACGCCCGCCGCTTCGGGTGCAGGCGGAAGCTCGATCTATGGCGCAGGCGGAGGCGGAGGCGGGGGAGGCGTTGTAGTAGCCAACACGGTTGTTGCTGCGGGAGCGGGTGGCAACGTCGGTGCGTATGCGAATGGCGGCGGCGGTGCGGCAGGAACGAGCTCGGCAACATGCACCAATGGAACCAACGGTACTGCAGGAACCTCTACAAAAATGGGGCAGGGCGGTGGCGGAGGCGGATCGGATACCGATACAGTCGGCTGCATAGGAGGAACCGGTGGCGCACTTGGCGGAGGCGGCGGAGGCGGAGGCGGCGGAACGAATACCGGTGGAAGAGGAGGGAAAGGCGGACGCGGCGAAATCAGGGTGTACACCTTCTTCTAAAGTTTTCGAAGCGTACTCACCGTGCGTTCGAGGCCGCAACGAACCGATACACGACGCTCGATATCTGGCGGGCAAAATCCGTGATGAGATGCTCCTGCCCCTGCTTTGACTCGCCAAGCACGCAAAGGATATACGGCCGCTTCGGCACGTAGACGATGCCGCAGTCGAGGCGAACGCGTTTGGCGGAATCGGCCGAGTCGTACATGCCGACTTTGTGTGCCACAGGGATGCTCCCTGGCACGCCGGCCGGAAGGCCTTCGTGGAAAATGCTCTGCGTCAGCAAATTGAGAATGCGCTCGGATCCCACGTACTCGAGAAAGCAGGAGAGGTAGAGGCATCGGAACACAGACGAGTAGTTCTTCGGGCTCACGACGGGCTGATCGCCCGACCAGTCGACCGGAATATCCAGTGCGTCATAGACTTCGCGTATCGGGTCCGTCGGAGAGAAGTGATCGAGCGAAAGTGCTGCGGTGTTATCCGATTCAGCGAGCGCGAGCCGCATGGCTTCATCGACGGTGAGTGTTGCTCCCACGCCGCGCTTCCAGAGTGTCCCGAAGTGCGGATCCAGATCCTCCTCCTTCAGTGTGATGATGTCGCTGCTTTTCAGCTTATTTGTTTCGATCAATTTTTCTATCCCCATGATGAACGGCACCTTAATCAAACTTGCCGAAATAAACTGATCCTTTTCATTCACCCCGATGGACACGCCGGAGGGGAGGTATTCGAAATACATACCCACCTTAAAGTCTTTTTGCTGCGATACAAGCGCACGCAGTTCTTTGCGCAGATCCGTGAAGTTGATGATGATATCATTGCGGTCCTGGGCAAAAATCCGCGGAGACAGCAGTGGGAAATGATTACTGAAGTTCGAGATCTGGCTGAGAAAAGCGAGTGGTCCGACGACAAAAATAATTGCGACGTTCAGCGCGACGCTTACGGCCAAAAACCAACGAAGGTGCTTCATTGA
>CAZXIO010000036.1:0-12619 GCA_964640805.1 uncultured Candidatus Peribacteria bacterium | reverse complement strand
AGTTTTCGAGCGTTTTTCTCGCAAGTTTTTTGACCGCGACGGCGATTGCGACCACTTCCACGGCCGGCCTACTCGCCGCGCAAATCCTCGGATTTGGGATGTTCAGAACGGATCTCGCAGTCAGTGCGCTCACGGGCCCCTCCACCATCAGCGACGGTCAGCAGATCACCTACAAAGTGACACTGAAGAACAACGGACCGCTCTACGCACCGTACAATTTGCAAGATACCGGTGATACAACCTTGAAATACGTCTCGACGACCGCCCCGGGTTGCGCAAAAACCACCACGGGAGTGCAGTGTAAAAATTTGCCGCTTCAGCCGACCCAGAGCGCCACTTATTTCTTCACATACGCAATTGATCCTCAAAAAACATGCGCTGCAACCGTGAAACACACGACTGCGGTGAGTGTGATACCGGTGACTGGGCGCTTGGCAGGCGCCGGTCTGACCGATACGAATTTGAGCAACAACAGTTTGACGATCACGACCAGCCGCACGTGCACAACTCCCTCCGCCGATCTCGCAATTGTCAAGAGTGCCCCCGCTACCGTGGCGCCGGGCGGCACGATCATGTACAAGCTGACCGAAATCAATAACGGTCCCGGCACATTGTTCAACGTCAAGATTTCCGATCCCATTCCGGTCGGGACTACCTTCGTGAGCGTCTCGGAAGGAGGATGCAAGTTGCAGGGCAGCGAGGTCGTCTGCACTTGGGCGGTGGGCAATCCCGGCTCTTTCTCCGTCACAGTGCAGGTGCCGAAGACCGCCGTGTGCGATTCGGTGATCAGCAACACCGCCACGATCAGCTCGAGTAACACCACCGATCCGAATACGGCCAACAACCAGAGCACAGTAAGGACGACTATTGCATGTGCACAGCCGACGCCTCCCACGGCCGATCTGAGCCTCTGGATCGGGACGGAGACCCTCACGGTGAACGCGAACAGTGCATTGATCGCAAAGGCGACGGTGACGAATGCCGGTCCGGATACGACGTATCCCACGGTGACGTGGATCATCCCCGATGACTTCAAGTACTACGATATCGGCGACGCATCGTCGAAGTGCGCTCAAAACGGCCAGTTCGTGCAGTGTCCTTTGAGTCCCCTTGCAAAAGGCGGAACCGCATATGTGAGCGTCGGGTATATGATCCCGGCAACCATCAAAGATGGTGTGCAGAGAACGGTGTATGCGAACGTGAGCTCCAATGATGCGGATCCGAACAGCGCGAACAACAGCGGCAAGTACACGGTGATTGTGAAAAACCCGACTGCCACAACCGGCAATCTGTACGTGACGAATGATTCCACACCGACCCGCCCACGTCAGCTGTTGGGCGGCACATTGAACGAGCCCGTGCTGCGGCTCAAATTCCGTGCCGACGGCACCGAAGACATCGATGTAGCGGACATCCAGCTCACGGGATTGGGTGAGGGGTATAAATCGATTGATCGTCTGGAACTGTACAAAGAAGGTTCCTCGACGCCATTCGCGTCAGCAACCATCGGCGGATGCAGCTCGGATCCCGTGCCCGACTATTCTCGTTATCCCGCTCCGGCGCTGTCGTTCTGCGCCAAGATGCAGACGCAGCAGCTCGTCGTCACCAAGGGGACGGCACAAGTGGTGCTGGTGCGGCCGCGCATGAAAACGGACGTCGATGGCGCCGTAGCCGGTAAAGCGATTTCGATCGGTATCCCCTTCTTCAACCAAAACGGCGTGCGCGCCCGCGGTGTGCAGTCCAAAAACAATCTGCAAGCCAACAACGGCGACCGTACGGCCAATGGTGAAATATTCATCGGCGTCGATTCCCCCGATGGCAACGGCGACGTGTTCGGAAACGACGGTGTGATGGTGCTTTCGAAGATCATTGCCATCAAGAATGCAAATCCCGATGCCGATGGAACCAATATGCCTACCGGCATCTCGCCCATCGGACAGTTCAAATTCACCGCAGCGCCGGAATTCAACAGCAAGAATGGCCTTAATAAAGTGGCCCTCGGCGTGGTGCTGTTCTCGGTGAATTCGCAAAACGTGCTGATGGATCCTTCCGGCTGGAAGGGCTATAACAAGGCCGATCCCACCCTGCCCGTCCTCTGTTACCCCTACACGACCACAGGGTCTCCGATCACGTCGCCCACGGAGGGAACACTTCTCGTCTCTTGCGCCTTCTCCGGCAGCCCGGTGGATAACATTATCGATCAGGGAACGGACGACACGTTCGTACTTCAGGCAAACATCTTGAACCCGAAGATCCGCAGTATGTCGTCCTCGGCGCTCCAAGTTTCGATCGACCATTTCTCGGATCCCACGTTGACGAGTTTCGGGCCCACCGGAAGCCACTTCAGCTGGCAAGATATGGACAGCGGCGGCTCCACTGTCTTCTTCTGGGTCGAGTATCCCGATACCGTGATCAAGTCGACCTCGTACCAAGGCTGATTCCCTCAATCGCACCCAAAACACGATGCCCGCCTCGGCGGGCATTTGTTTTGCGCCTGAAGCAGACAACCGGCCTATCCGTGACCTTTGTTCGCTTCCCACGTACGCTGGCCCGGTGAACCTCCCTCCTCTCCCCCTCCTCGTCCTCGATACCGAGACGACGGGCCTCGTGCCGCGCGTGCACAGGGTGATTGAGTTCGCTTCAATGGAGATCCGGGATGGGAAAATGGTGAAGGAATACGAACAGCTCTTCGCCTGCAAGGCAGTGCCCCCCGTCGTGGAAGTGCTCACTCGCGTCCGGACCGCTGACCTGAGCGGAAGGCCTTCATTTGAGGAAAAGCGGGATGAAGTGCTCGCGCATATTCCGGAGGACTGCATCCTCGTGGGACAGAACATCGGCTTCGATCTGGGAATGCTCAAGGGTGAAGGAATTGATCTCACGGACCGGCCATGGATCGATACGTCGATGCTCGCGTCGCTCGTGTTTCCGGAGCTTCGGAGCTATTCGCTTGGGTATTTGAGCGCTGTATTGGAACTGAAGCATGATCCTCCCCATCGCGCGCTCGGCGACGTCCGTGCGACCCTTGAGCTCCTCTCAAAGTGCTGGGAACGTTTCGGCGAACTTCCGGAGAAGTTACTCAAACCTGCGCGCGAGATCATGGAGCGAGGTGCGCCCGGATACCGAACGCTTTTTGCCGCTCTCCCGGTGTCGACTGCGAAGAAGAATCCCAGCTGGCTTGCGAGGCGCCCGCTCGACGATGTCCCGGACTCAACCGAGACAATCCACCTCGATCCGCCGAAGGTCGGAGCGGTCGAACTGTACGAAGAACCGCTCGATCCGGGGCATCTGGCTGCGATCCTCCGGGGATCGCTTGGTGATGCAAAAACAAGACAATGGATCGCGGTAAAAAACTTGAGGTCAACGCTGCGTCGCCTCCCTCCCGATCTGCGAAAAGCGATTGATGACGATACCATCCGTCCCATCCGTTCATTCTCGGTGATCGCAAACGACGGAGTGGTGAAAAAATTTTTGAAACAAGAGACGTTCACGGCAGATGAAGCCACGACCGCAGTGAAGCTCCGGTGGTACTCGCCCGCCGTAGCCGGAGCGAAGGCGGGCGCATCACCCTACCGCGAAGAACTTCCCCTGCATGGCGGTGAAGATGCCGTGTGGAACGGGAAGCTGCGCGCAACGGCCGATGCGGCGGCCTACCTTGATCAATTCACATCCGCCCCTTCGGTGATTCTCCTCGATCATCGTGAGCTGCTCTCAATCCTCGAGGCGCCTGAGCATCCGGCACAGAAACTTCTGGATGAAGCTGCGCACGTAATTATTGATGATGCGTCGATGCTCGAAGATACTGCCACCAAAGCCTACGGATGGAACTGCAGGCTGGATGACCTCAGAGCTGCTGCCGCGGGGGACGAATTACTGACGCGCTTCACCGATCTTCTGCAATTCTGGATTGAAAAAGTACGGACGGGACAGGATCTGCGCTATATCACCGACGGCGATGTGCGCACGCCCGAAGCGCGGGGGCTGCGTGAACAACTGGAGACGGTGCTGAACTCGAAGACATGGCCCGAGCGCATCGCCGAACAGCTGCAATGCATCGCCAAAGTGCTGGACCCCATGAATCTGAGCGACCGCCTCACGTGGATTGAGCTGCGGCAAAACGGCAGCCAGATGCTGGAATCCGTGCCCGAATACATCAGCCACGTGCTACAGCAATCACTCTTCAGCCGGATCCCGACGACGTTGCTGATTCCGCAGGGGTGTGCCGACATGCTTCCTGAAATTTTACCTCCGAAAGGCGTCAGCCGTTCTCCTCACCATTCCACCATTCGGCCATCTGACCATTCAGCGTCGCTCCCTCTTTCCCTTTCTTCCACTCCCACTCTTGAAGATTTCCTCTCCTCCCCTCCCTCCGGCAAAACCATGATCCTCCTCCCCGGCAAAAGCACGATCGAGGCGCTGTACGTGAAGTACACGGAAGTGCTTGAAGCAAAAGGCGTGACGCTCATCTGTCAGGGCATGGCCGGCGGGCAGGGCCGCATGCAGGCCGAATTTTTGGCCGCGCCTGCGCCAACGATCTGGATGCTGACGCCGTGGATGTTCGAGGGCATGGAGCTTCCTGCGGGAACCGTGGACCATTTGCTGCTCAAAACTCTCCCGTTCGATCATCCCTCACACGCCGTGATCAGTCGCCGCGCCGCGCACTACCAAAATGCATTTGAGGGCTACAGTCTGCCGCGCCTGCTGCATCGTCTCTTCCGGTTACTGAGGACATTTGCGCGATTCAGGACAGAAAGCGGCGACGTGCGTGTGCTCGACGAACGTTTGTGGAGCAAGAGTTACGGGAAGAAAGTGCAGGAGTATTTGAATCAATTTGGATCTGCCATTGAGGGCGGCGATACCTCGCCGCCTGAGATACAACTCAAAGCAACAAAAAAACCGCGCAAACCGAAAAAAGATAAGGGTCAGCTGACGATGTTTTGATATCAATCCGCCCCATCCCGCGAGATCACCGTCCAAATCGTCCTCCATAGAATCCACAAATCGAGCAGGATCGACCACTCTTCGATGTACTGCAGGTCGAGCCGCACCTCTTCTTCGAAGCTGAGGTCTGAGCGTCCCGATACCTGCGCCAGCCCCGTGATGCCGGGTTTGACGGCGAACACTCTTCGCTGTTCCAGTGAATAGCGCGCCACTTCCTCAGGCAAATGCGGACGCGGCCCCGTGAGCGACATGTGGCCCATGAGGACGTTGAGCAGCTGCGGCAGTTCATCCAGCGAGAAGCGGCGCAGAACGCGGCCAATCCGTGTGACGCGCGGATCGTTATGGATTTTGAAGAGCGGCCCGTCACGACGATGGTTGAGGTCTTTCAGTGCACGTTTCTTCCCGTCAGCATCCGGGATCATGGAGCGGAATTTAATCGCGCCCACGTGTTTGCGACCCTGTTCCCCCACCCGGGTCGACACATAGAAGATCGGCCAACCGCCATCAATGAATACGAGCAGCGCAATGACCATGAGAATCGGCGAGAGCATGATGAGCAGGAGCACGCTCACGCTCAGATCAAACAAGCGCTTGAACACCCGTCCCCAACCGTCGAGTGGCGTCGGCTGAAAGCGCACAAGCGGGAGGAGACCGAGGCGTTCCACGCGTAGCTGATGCGGTACATCGGCGAGCACGGGCGGCAGATATCCATATCCGATGTGGTGGCTTCGGCAGTAACTGATGAGCGCCGTCGTCAGGCCGCCGGCAGGATTCGGGTCGGTTTGGAGCACCAGATCCACCGGCTGCTGATGTGTGAGACGCTTGAGAGCGTCCAGATCTGCCAAATGCCCCAGGTACCGGTAGTGATCGTCGTGACGGAGTGTCTGGTGCGCGTACACGGCCAGCATTTGCTTGCCAAGCGACACTACCACTCTCTTCCCCACCCCCGCGCGCAAAAATGACCGCTGCAGGAGCGTGAGTGCCGCGCGGCAGAAGACGACGAACGCGGTGATGAAGGAGGCTCCGTAGAGCAGAATCGCGCGCGAGAAGAAGAGCTGCTTACGCACGAGAAAGTACCACCCGATCACGATCACAATCCAGAGCACCGCGGCAAGAATCACGCGCCCGACTTCGATCCATGCACTGAGGGTCGATTCCAGCGTGTAGAGCCCCAGCAGCGCGCTCACCACGAGATACGTCCCCACGCTCGGGACAATGAAATGAATCGTGTACCACTGCAGGTCGGGCAAGGTTCCGGTGGCGTCGAGGAGCAGGTTCTGACCGGGGATGAAATCGATGTTGTGCTGACGAAGGTAGTAACTCAAAAAAAGTGCAGCCGTGATCGCCAGCGCATCGAGCGGCACGCGCAGGACGCCGAACAGGACTTCGATGCGCTTCATAGGATGATTGTAGCGGTCTTCATTCTATTTTCAGCCTCAACAACGCTGCTTTCTGGCGCACGGCTGCTTCGTATCCGGCATTCGCAAAATCTAGCCCGGGGATGGCGATGCGCCTTGCAGGCAGGTACTGAAGATCTTCCATAGTATGTGCATACTTCCGGCCCATGCACGGCAATGTCCACCCCTTCTTCCAGTTTGTGAGGGACGCCGAACCGTCAAAAATTTGGTGCCCTTCTTTGGGGAAGATTTCTACATCTGCACGTTCTTCTTTTCCTGTGTACCACCAATCGAGTATTTTGCGAATCCACGCGTAGCCGTCACCCATCGCCACCCTTGAACCGATCACGCGAATGTCGGCAAATTCGTCACGGAGTTTACTCACGCACGCCGCCACCGACCGGAACGTGGTTGTGACGTCGTCGCTATATGCGATCCCATCGATTCTTATCGGATCAAATCCAAACATCCGTTTATTGGCAGCGGATGCCGCGGCAAATTGCAATACATCCTTCATCCCATCCCCCGGGCTTGCTTCCAGAAAAACTTCCGATTCGTTCTTAAAAAAATCATGCTTTTGCACCTGAGCAAAGAAGGGAACTGTTGGCCCAGTGTCCATCATGCGCTCATATCCTTTGGACCCTCCGGCTTTGAGTACTGTGTGAACAGCCAATCGCAGAGACTCCTGGCCGATGATGCTCCTGCGCGCAACCTCGGTGAAATCATCGACACACCGTATCTCTTGCCTCACGCGCCCCATGTATTCCAGTCCATCGGCGTCGACCAATCCGTCTTGATTGATGAATGCAGACGCTATCGCCCCACTCAGCGCTCCTCCGCTCACACCTGCGATCGCATGGATCTGAATCCTGTTCTCGTACAAAAACTGGAGTAAGCCCTCGTGTGCGAATACGCCCCACAGTCCGCCTCCGCCCAGCGCGAGGCCATTTCGGGGTCCGGTGTACTCCCGGGCAAGACGGAGACTCTGTTTGGACATAGTGGATACTAATACACTGATTTGGTTGTTTTGTCAAACAACGGCCTGATAGCTCATGAGCCAATTGTCATGCCACTTTCCTTCCTGTTCCTCCCATTGAGGGAGAATTTGAACCTTTTTGAATCCCGCTTTTTCGTAGGCATGGATGGCTCTTTCATTCGTAGTTTTGGGATCAATAGTGACCGCTGTCGCCCCATTTTTCAGCAGATACTTTGCTGTGAATTGCAACACCGTGCTGCCGATGCCCTGATTCCACAGCTGCGGTTGCCCGATGAACATATCAATGTTGTACGCCCCGGGCTGAAGCCAGAGCGGGGGCTCTTTTCCGTTCACTTCTTCTTTGGATGTTTCGTAAAACTGCAGATAGCCGACTGGTTGTCCGTCTCGCTCTATAATGCAGGGTGTCGTGTAGGCAAATTCCCGGATCTTCCGGCCATACTTCACTTTGATGTTTGCAAGTGTTAATTGCCGATTCGTGCCGCCATAGTGTTCTGCCACACGATTGTCACTCAACCATTTGAGCATGAGCTGATAATCGCCGTCTGCGTCTTCCATTTTTCTGATTGATAGATCTTTTTCGGAAATGAGTGCCATAACCAAGTGAAGTGAGAATGGATGCAGTCGGATGGCTGTGCCACGTGGCGCCGAAGGCGCTTTACGTGGAGCCGCTGGAGAGAATTGAACTCTCGACCCTCTCATTACAAGTGAGATGCTCTACCTCTGAGCTACAGCGGCAAGTGTGGTGGAGAAAGAACGAATGAGAATGAGGAATGACAGAGTGACCCGCCCGCCGAAGCCCGAGTGCGAAGGCGGGCAGCGGCCTGTGATCTCTATTCTACCAGAAATTACTGCAATTTCCTTGTCCTGAAGCCGCGGAAAGAGGATAATGATGTTCTCGCTCTTTACAGATGACCGCTCCGGCTCTGCCCTAGGGCTACGCCGAGAGAGGAACGTCCGGGCATCACTGGAACGCTATGCGGGTAACGCCCGCCCACGTGCACCATATCCGCCAGCCGTCGCCTTCGGGCTATGGCCGGCAGGGCAAAAGTACGTGAGGACTAGTGCCACAGAGACGAGCCCCCTTGGTCAAACAAGGTGGGCATGTGAAACGCCCCCGGCTTGAACGGGGGTCCTTTGCTTCCGACGCCTGCTACTAGACGGCTTGCCGCTCCGTAGCTCCGCGCACGGAGCGAAGGGCGGTAAACTCATGGTGATGCAAGGAGGATTTGGGTAGTTGGATCAAGCGATGGTTCCGTCGCTCCTTCAACCCCTCCGCTAAAGACCACGGGCAACCGTTGGTCGTAGAGAGATGGTCATCCTCGGGCTACGGTCCGAGACAGAACCCGGCGTACCGTAAAGGGCGAGACAGAGAAGAGAGCTGCGAGCTCTCTTTTTTTGTTTTGACTCAAACTATGGTAGTTTCAGCAACTATGTCGCAAACCATTGAGACAATTGTGGGAGAAGACGGCGTGATCATGAATCGCATTCAAAAAGGGGCAGGAAGACCGTTTCTATTTGTGAAACAGCATCACGGAAATGCCGCATCATTCGCCGAGTTCGGTAATCGCAGCGATTACCTCGAAGCCTTCTTCCGGCAGCATGAGCAAATTGCGCGGATACTTGAGCGATGTTCGTCTGCTTTTCATACCCGTCTTGGATATTGTCTGGAAGGAGTGCATACATGGGACAGCGGAAGCCTGTCGGCCCTGTCGCCGGTAACGCGGCACATGCTGCTGAATACGGAGCCCGTCGATCTTCTGGGACCACTGGTGCGGCTTCTTGCCAACGGATCGTCTAAAGCCATTCTGCAGGCGGATAACTGGATACAGACGGCTTTGAATGCCGCATGGAAGTTTGGACTGCGCTTCCCTCAGGAAACGATTGATAACTGCCTCATTAATGATTTCCCCTCCGAGGAAGCAATGCGTGAATCTCTGCAGGAAGTGGCATCCTGCACGGGCGGTGTCATCCTGAACGCCGTTCAGGAGAATTCGGCTGAGACGCAGATGGTCGAAACAATCCGGTTACGCTATGCCACCATGGTGCGGAATTTGTTTTCTCTTCGTCATCCGAACATCCTTGATGGTTTTCAGCGGCGATGGAAAACACTGGACGCGGGAATCATCGTGCTCGGGGGGAAGCACTCGCTTACGGACACAATGGACCCGGACATCGAAGCGATCGTCCACGGAAAACACCTTGAAGCATATGCGGAGCGTATTCTGGGTGACTGTGATTTCGTCACAATTGAGCCCCGAGCCTACAAGGACCTTCATACGATCATGCAAGCCGACTGACCTTCAGCGCGTCACACTGATGTTCGCATCCTGCTCGGCATGCGGCGCCGAGACGGTGATGCGTCCGTTGGCATCCTGCACGATCGTATACCACGTGCCCGTTCCCGTAGCGGGCGTGAGCGGATCCGAGGGCACCGTCACAAGATAGACGCCCGAGAGAATATCGAGGTTCACGCCGTTATTGCAGCTCTTCGCCTTCGTCCTGCACACCACTTTGGGCGTGCCCGTGGGGATGGCGGTCGGCCACTTGCCGTTATTCTCCATCGCGTAGCGGTAGACCGAGTTCAGGATGGTACTCACGTCTCCCCTGCGCTGCGAATCGCGCTGATCACCGATGTGCTTGGCGGGGTTGAGCGTCACAATCACGATCGCGGCGAGGATGGCGATGATGCCGATTACAAGCAGCAATTCGATCAGAGTAAAGCCACGCCTGCCGGCCGAAGCTTTAGCGGAGGTGGGACGGAGGGTTGTCATAAATGGGGAGAGGGAAACTCGATGCAGTGTAGCAAAGAAACACCGATCATTCACCTTGACCGTCACACCATGGCATTCCCCTGTCAATGTCCGTATACTTTCGCGGCACCCCCCTCATGCACACGAGACGCGCTCTCCTCTCCGTCTCCGACAAAACCGGCATCGTCGATGCCGCCAAGCGTCTAAAGAAATTAGGATTTGAGATTCTTTCGACCGGCGGCACGCAGCGGGCATTGAAGGATGCGGGCGTGGAGGTCACAGGTGTGGAGGATGTGACGGAGTTCCCTGAATGTTTTGGCGGAAGGGTGAAAACAATGCATCCCAAAATCATGGGTGGAGTGTTATTTAGGCGCAGTAATCCTGACGATGTGAAAGAAGCCGTGAAGCTGCGCATCACGCCGATCGACGTGGTGATCGTGAATTTGTATCCGTTTGAAAAGACAGCTGCTGACAAAAGCAAGACTGATACTGAAATTATTGAACAGATCGATATCGGAGGACCGACTCTGCTCCGGAGCGCCGCCAAGAATCATAAAGATGGAGTAACGGTCGTCTGTGATTTGGCTGACTATGATCGCGTTCTCTCGGAATTGGAAAAAACCGGAACGACATCTGATGAATTGCGAACGGAGCTCGCTACAAAAGTCTTTCTCCACACCGCAGCCTATGACGCACATATTGCGGGATATTTTGGAATGAACCGGGGAATACTGTTAACAGGAGGCCATGCTTTGCGTTATGGAGAAAATCCTCACCAGTGGGGAGAATATTATTCCCTATTCACTAATCGTCCTGAGCTGCAGTCGAAGGATTCCCTAACCACTGGCTGGGGCACTCTTCATCAGGGCAAAGCTCTTAGTTACCTGAATATTCTTGATGCAGATGCTGCGTGGTCCGCCGTCTGCGAGTTTGCTGACCCAACCGCCGTCTTTGTGAAGCACGCGAACCCGAGTGGTATCGCATCGCACACTTCGATCAATGAGGCCTTTCAGCGCGCATACGACGCAGACAGGCTGAGTGCCTTCGGCGTGATCATCGCACTCAATAGGTCATGCACCGCGATAATCGCACAGAAGATCATTGACCAGAAAATTTTCGTCGAAGTGATCGTTGCACCCGCGTACGAGGACGCCTCGCTGGAAATCATGAAGCAGAAACCGAACGTCCGCGTGATCACGCAGACGAATGGACACGAAATGACGGAGCAAATTCTCTACCGCTCCGTGAAAGGGGGAATGCTCGTGCAGAATGCAGACACGCGCATGATCACCGAGCAAGATCTGACGGTGGTGACGAAGAAGAAGCCGACGCCGGAGCAGATCCGCGATCTCCTGTTCGCATGGACGTGCGTGAAGTACGCGAAATCGAATGCGATCGTATTCGCGAAAGACGGTGCCACAGTGGGCATCGGGGCGGGGCAAACGAGCAGAGTGGACTCCATATGGATCGCCGCTAAACGCGCGGGCGAGAAAGCGAAAAATGCCGTCATGGCCAGCGACGCCTTCTTCCCTTTCCCCGACTCGATCGAGGAAGCTGCAAAACATGGCATCAGTGCGATCATCCAGCCGGGAGGTTCCGTGAAAGACGCTGAAGTGTTCGCAAAGGCGAATGAGCTTGGCATCACGATGGTGGTGACCGGCGTGCGTGCTTTCAGGCATTGATGGCTTGCCCTGTGGTAAAACATTCTATACATTCAGGTCATGACTGAAGGAGGGTCAAAACTAGACGGCATTCCCGCTGCGACTCCGGACAAACCCGTCGCTGCAGATGTGACTGTGCCATCAGTCAATGCTCCTGTTCCCCGTGTTGTTGCCCCAAAAAGTCAGCCGTCTCTCGGCAGACTGCTGGGGGAACAAATAGGCGTCGTGCTTATCGCTGTCTCCGCAGTACTTGCGGCTACCGGATATCTTAAACATACGAGCGAGGAGAGAGTCCGTACACATGTGATCAGAGAAAAAGAACGAATGGATGATTTCTTGCTCCCTCTCCGGTATTACCTGTCTATTGATGCTTGTGAGGAGGTGGCGGCGGACGATTTGAAACCGCTCACATTGTCCAAGTCGGCAAGGGAGGCTGCCTGCATTGTTAAAGAGGCGAGCGCACTCGACATCGACAAGATATCGGCCGAACTCAATCTCCATCTTCACAAAAAGCTTTTTGCCAAAGACCAATTTTTATCTGAAGGCACCATCGAACTTCTCACCAAAGTAACCGCGCTCAATGAAAGAGCGCATAGAGCGCTTTCGGCCTTGCAGCCGCGAACACGCCGAGTCGAATTTCTTTTGAGGAGACTTGAAACGAATATGAATATTACCGATCGGCTCACTCTCATTCGTTACCGTGATGAAATCGTCACTGAGGAGTATCGACTCGAGTTATGGAAAGAGATCGATGCGATTCTGGCCGAGTCCCGCAAAGAACTGAGCATTGCCGAAACGATGCCAGCCGCACATTGGAACGGGGTCGTTGGCGCTCCGAAAAAGTGAATCTCATTTTCAAGGGCTTTAGACACTGTC
>CAZXIO010000035.1:8668-12634 GCA_964640805.1 uncultured Candidatus Peribacteria bacterium | reverse complement strand
ATGCACGGGAATGCGGATCGTGCGGGCCTGATCGGCGATGGCGCGGGTGATGGCCTGACGGATCCACCACGTGGCGTACGTACTGAACTTGAATCCCCTCTCAGGATCGAATTTCTCGACAGCGCGGAAAAGACCGATGTTTCCTTCCTGAATAAGATCCAAAAAGCTGAGTCCCCTGCCGATGTATTTCTTCGCGATGCTCACAACGAGACGCAGGTTGGCTTCGGCCAGCTGCTGCTTGGCGCCCGCATCGCCTTTGCGGATTCTGCGCGCGAGTTCGACTTCTTTGCGACCGTCGATCAAAGGCACGCGTCCGATCTCGCTCAGGTACATGCGCACGGAGTCGTTGCTGATCTCGAGCAGGTCCGTCTCGCGCTCTTTCTTGCGCTTCTTGCGCTCTTCCTCGCTCAGGTCTTTGTCGCTATCGACGGCGATACCCGCCATCGCGATCATCTTCACAGCTTCGTCGTCGGTGTCTTCACTCATCGCTTCGGCTTTCTCGCCGCTGTCGTCGGCGTCTTCGTCATCGTCCTTTCCCTCCGCAGCATCGTCGCCGGCGGCGGTGACTTCCGAAATGTCTTCGGTGGGCTCGGGCACGGTGAGCGTGGCGCCTTTGTTCTTCTTGTCCCAGATGAGCGTGTCTTTCACGTCGATCACCTGAATGCCGAGATCGACGAAAAGCGTGTAGATTTCATCGAGCAAATCGACGTTCTCTTCGGCGTTGGGCACGGCTGAAATGATCTCCTGATGCGTCACATAACGCTGTTCGCGACCCTTTTTGATGAGGTGGGTGACCTTTTCGGGGAATTTCTTCAGATCCTCCTCGGTGGGCTGCACGATGAATTTTCGTGGATGAGATGCCATGGCAAACGATATCGGGACCGCGGGGTAAAGCGACCCAGGAAAGAGGATACGCAAAGAAGGGCCCGAAGAAAAGGGTAAAAGGCCGTTTTTAGACAGCTTTCCTGATCAGTTTCGTGACCTGGTCGTACTGGTTCATCAGCTGCATCTCGTCGTTTTGGAGTCCGTCGCGCCGCGCCGAAATGAGCTTCATGGTGATCTCCTGCTGCTTACGACGAAGGAAGTCGCGGTTAGAGGCGGCACAGTTTTTGCGAATTTCGCGAACGGCCAGCGATTCCGACCACTCGCAGAACCCGTGGAATTCGCAGAAGAGGTACAGGATGGACGCTCTCTCGCGATGCTCCTGCGCCAAATCCAGATGCACCGGATCGAGCGCGGGCAGATCGGCGGCGGACTTGATGGCGTTGTAGAGGGCTGCCCCCATCCCCTCTTGCGGCGGAATCAGTTCGTCGAGCAGGTGTTTGAGTTTCGGGTAATGGAGGAACATCCCCAGTGCGATCTCGAGTGCCGAAAATTCCTGCGGATCCTTCTTCGCGGCGGCCGCGGGAACCGAGGCCCGGGGTGCGGGAACGGACGGCGTACCGGCCGACCGCAGATCCTGTTCCAGTGCCGACTCGGTGGTGCCAAGCGCGGCTGCGGCCTTGCGCAGGTAATCCCCACGCTCCACGGCCGATGGCAATGCCGAGAGAAGGGCCAGCAACCGGTTGAGCGCCTCACGCTTCTGCATGGGCGCGGAGAGATCGGAGCCTCTCACCGTCTCGATGACGATATCGAGGTACGGCGAGGATCCCTGCTCCAACAGAAGTTTCAGTTTTTCGCCGTCCTCCGCGAGCGCGTCACTCGGATCTTTGCCCGGCAGGACGATGGCGTCGACATGCAATTGTTCTTTTGCGAGGAGAGGGAACGCGCGCTCCATCGCGGCACGCCCCGCACGGTCCTGATCCAGGCACAGCGTGACGCGGTCGCTGTAGCGTCGCAGGAGCTTCACATGCTGCTGCGTGAGCGCGGTACCGCAGGTGGCGACGACATTTTTGACGTCGACTCTGTGGCAGGCAAGCACATCGAAGTATCCTTCTACCAGAATCACGTTGCGCTTTTCTCGGATGGCTTCCTTTGCGTGATGGAGACCGTACAGAATCGCGCTCTTGTGGAAGAGGATACCGTCGGACGAATTGACGTACTTGGCGTCGTCATCCGCCATCGTGCGCCCGCCAAAGCCAACAAGTATCCCCTGCGCATCGTGAATCGGGAACATGAGACGGTTGCGGAACCGATCGTAGATGCGCTCATCGCCGAGATCCCGCTGCACGCCCAGCCCCGCCGCGACGATGTCGGACTTCGCATGGCCGCCTTTGAGCAGGTGATCGTACGTGGCCGTGAACGAATCGGGGGCAAAGCCAACCTCGAACTGCTCCATCTGCGATGGGGTCACATGGCGGGATTCCACGTACGAAAGAACGGCCTGTTTCTCGTTGAGTTGCAAACGAAAGAACTGCAGTGCGGTGTGCAGGCATGCCCGCGCACGTTCTTTGTCGTCTTTCTTCACCGGAGCTGCGGAGGAGCGTTGCAGCGTCACGCCCGCGCGCTCAGCCAACTCCTTGACGGCCTGAACAAAATCGACGCCTTCGATCGCCTGATAGAAACTGAAGATGTCACCACCCGTGCGGCAGGCGAAGCAGTAGGCGATGCCTTTGTCGGGCGACACGAGCAGGCTGGGGCGCTTATCGTTATGGAACGGGCAGAGGCATACGAAGTTACGGCCCTTTTTCTGCAATGTGCAGTAGCCGCCCACGAGTTCTTCGATGCTGATGCGCGACTTGATGGCGGATAGGTCATCCATAGAGGGGGTCAGTATACCCCTGAACGGGAAACAGGTCTCAGTTGTTGGTGACTTTGGCGAGTGGTAGGCTCAGATCCAATGATTGATCAGCCCCGCAGGCGCCGGATGCCTTTGATCGGCCTGTGGTCGACTGCCGCCCTTCTGCTGCTCCTGACGTCGCTTTCGGGCAGGAACTTTCTGGCGCAAAGCGGAGGTTCCGGTGCTACATCGTCCAACCCATGTTTCGGGACCATCACCGAATATCCTGTTGCCACACTAAACAGCGAAGGTCTGGTAGCCGGACCGGACGGAAATCTATGGCTTACAGACAGAAATAAAAATGTCATTCGCCGGATTACAACAGGCGGAGTGGAGCTACCGTCTTTCCCGGCTCCGACGCCAAACAGTACACCATACGGGATGACACTGGGCCCCGACGGAGCTCTTTGGTTCACCGAAACAGATGCCAATAAAATCGGCAGGATTACCACGGAGGGGGTTACAACTGATTTTCCAATTCCAACACCCAATGCGAATCCCCAGAACATTACGAATGGTCCGGATGGGAATATATGGTTCGCGGGCACCGGCCTGATCGGGAACATCACTCCCCTTGGTATCGTAACCACATATCCTGCCACGGTCGGCAGTGTCTTCGGTATCACGGCAGGGCCTGATGGAAATACGTGGTTCACCAATTATGCGTATCACAAAATCAGCAAAATCACTCCGACCGGCACAATCACCGAATATCCGCTTCCGACTGCGACCGGAAATCCCGTAGGCATCGCTCCGGGGCCCGACGGCAACCTGTGGGCCAAAGTGCATATCAGCAACAAAATCGCAAAAATCACGAAAGATGGTGTGATTACCGAATATCCGATTCCGACCCCGAGCACGGCGGGCTATATCACCGCCGGTCCGGATGGAGCACTGTGGTTCACCGAGTCTTCTGCCAACAAAATAGGAAGGGTGACGGTAACAGGACAGATAACCGAATATGCCGTGCCGACCGGAGCGTTACCGAACAGAATCACTGTAGGCCCGGACGGGAACATCTGGTTCACGGAAAATGCGATTGGACACAGCAAGCTGGGGAAACTCGCATTGATGTGCCCCCCCATGTCATCAAAATCTTCTGCAGGCTCTTCTTCATTTGCAGGAACATCTTCCTCTGCCGGCAAGTCCTCCTCATCAAGATCGCACACTCCGGTGGTTTCCTGCGGCAACGGCACCCGCGATCCCGGCGAGCAATGTGACGACGGAAACCGGACGAACGGTGACGG
>CAZXIO010000035.1:5739-8568 GCA_964640805.1 uncultured Candidatus Peribacteria bacterium | reverse complement strand
GATCAAGAACCGCCTGCGTGCGCATCATGCGATGCGGTGTGCGGGGCGCAGGCATACGTTCCCGCTCCGGCCGATCAACCGCGCTTCTTCACGCGCCTGTGGGCGTCGCTGTTTGGGAACGGGTCCGATTCACTCATCGCCCAAGTGGGAAACAGAGCCGATCTTGCGTGGACCCTTTCTTCGTGCGCATGCACCGGGGCGGGAGGAAGCCGGTGCACGCTGACGGTGACGAATGGCGGTCCCGCGGCGGCTCCGCACGTGCGCTTGTTCCTCTCGATCGTCGGCGACGGTGTGCTGGTGAATCCCCAAGCCATAGGAGCGCTCAGTAACGGCACCGTGACCGTTCCCAAGCTCCGAGGCAACTCGAAGACCGTCAACTGGGGCAACGGCGACGCATTGCCCGGAAACACGAGCATTGCGGGTACGCTGAGCTTCAACATGGAAGTCGAGTTAAGCGCAAATTTGCAGAGCGATGTGCCCGATCCCAATCGTTCGAATGATACCGTACAGCAGCGTTCGCCTGCCTGCACTGGAAGCGCTCCCGACACGCAACCTGCCACCGAGACGTGCGCTGCATGTAGGACACGGGCCTGCCCGGGGACGGGCTTGAGTTCGTGCCGGACAGCCTGTGGAGACGGTATCCGCACAGGGAACGAAAAGTGCGATGATGGGAATACTAAAAACGGGGACGGGTGTTCGGGCTCCTGCACACCGGAATCTGTTTCTGTTTCTTCCATTCCCAATCCGGCGAGCTCGGCGCCGCAGGTGACCGTTTCTTCCGTCGCTTCGTCCGCAGCCTTCTCGTCGGCGAAGCCAGTCATCACGCAGCCCGATGTGTACTGCTGCCTCCCGTCGCAGACACCCCGTTGCTTTGCGATTCCCATTGCCACCCACAGCGTGCGCTGCCCCTCTCCATCTCCGATCTTCCCCTCGCAACAAACCTGCACGGCAGGATGCGGCGTCTCCGCGGCGGCTGCGCCCGTTCCGGCCGAACCGGCTCCCCCCTCCGTCGCAGAACCGGCCAAGCCGTTCCTGTCGATCGGTGCCTCCTCACGTCCGGCCCCGTCTCCCGCTCTCGTAACGGCACCGGCAAAACAGGGCAACTCTTCCGCGGCGGCTCAACTGCCTGTGCAGAAATCAACGTCGCCACTAACCATTGCATCATCGTCCGTGCCGAACGACGCCGTGAAGACGCCGCCCCCGTACCCGGTCGCGCAACCGAAGATTGCAGGCAGTGCATGCGCCGCCAGTCACGAGTGCGGGAGCGGCCTTTGCATCAACGGAGCGTGCGTCTCGTGCATCTCGGATGCCGATTGCGCTCCCGCGGCGTGCCGCGCCGGCCAATGCATCGGGACCTGCGGCAACGGCGTGATCGAAGCGGGCGAGGAGTGTGATGCGGCACTGCAGAACAGCAACACACTGCCGAATCACTGCCGCAAGCAGTGTCGTAAACCCATGTGCGGCGACGGCGTGCAGGACGCAGGTGAATTCTGCGACGATGGAAATCTGCAGGACGGCGACACATGCGATGCATCATGCAAATCGGGAACGCCGAATCAGGTGCTGAGCGACATTGTGACGGGAGGCACAGTTGCTCCCGCCAGACCCGGACCCGCATACCCGGCGGTGCCCCCTCCGGAACCGTCTCAGAGGCCGCTCAATGCAAATGGTGCCGATCTCACCGCCATCGCAACGGGTCATGCGCCTCAGGGATCGACAGGACCGGTTGCGATCACCGTGATGGCGAGTGGCGCAGCGGCAGGATGGGCTTGGATAAAGCGACGGAAGACCGAAGGCTGAAGGTCGAAGGACGAAAAACGGCCGCTTTTTGATCTTTGACCTTCGACCTTGTGATTTCTTTACTTATGATTTCTGCACGATCCATCTAGGCAATCGATTCTTGAGATGACCGTCACGAGCCAGACCGAATCCGATCGGAATGTTTTTGTAGAGAAGCAGAATGTCACCATCAAGCGACGGATCACACGCTGGATCCCGGCCGTCGAGCAGCGTCTGCAACTGAGCATCATCGATCGGCGCACATTTCTTGGTCGCCAGTCCGCCCCGGAGCGTCAATGCTTCGTGATGTACACGCACGCGGTTGCCATCCAGCCGCAGCGCGAACGGCATGCCGAGTGAATAGTTCTGCACGGGCAACTTGAGCTCGGCGACGTCTTCCGTACTCAACAGCAACTCTTTGCCGCGCTCGAGCAGGCACTCCCCGGGCAGCATGAACGACGATCCGTACAGCGCCTCCACTGCGGCTGCCACATCTTTCGTCCGCATTCGCGGCAAAATTTCTTCCTGATATCGGACGGGCTTCATGGGTTCGGGTTGGCGCGTACGCGCGGTTTTGCGCAGGACGGCGCAGAAGAAGCCTTCCGTGTCGAAGGTTTGGGGCCATAATCGGAGAGCGGGGAATGGCCGGATGGGCGAATGGCCGGATGGGCTTTTCTCCTGAACGCGGACTGAATCTTCAATTGCTTTTTCCATATCTGCCCATCTGACCATCTGACCATTTGTCCGGGGATCCACCACCTCAATCTTGCCTTCAAACTTCCTCAGCACGGACTCAATAACCTGCTCATTTTCCTCCGGCGTGAGCGTGCACGTGGAGTAGACGATGATGCCGCCGATTTTCGCCGCATCGACTGCCGACTCGAGAAGTTCCCGCTGCAGCCGGGCCATTTTCCCAATGTTTTCGAGTGAGCAGTACATGAGTGCGTCCGAGTCCTTCCGTGACGTCCCCTGCGCAGTGCACGGCGCATCACAGAGCACGCGGTCGAACCGCTCCGTCATATGCTTCGAAAACCACTGTCCCACTTTCTT
>CAZXIO010000035.1:0-5639 GCA_964640805.1 uncultured Candidatus Peribacteria bacterium | reverse complement strand
CCCGGCTGCGGATCGAGCAACTCGGGCGGCAACATGCTCGCGGCTTCCTGCATGTACGTGTGCCCCAGCAAATGCATCAGATCTTTTCCCAAAGCCGACGTTCTGTCCTCCCGATCAATGTAAAAAGCTTCCTTGCACCACGGCACGGGCTCGATCATCCAGTTTTTCTCTTTGGCCCATACCTTAAATGCATCAACCGAAGACTTGATCGTATTCACGCGCATACTCTTCCTCAAAGGACGCTCACTCGCGGCTTTGAGGGCGGCAAGATCGGTGAAATCGGCGTATCTATCAAAAGCGGCTTGCCCTGAGCGAGCGGAGCGAGTCGAAGGGTCGAAGGGGTACGCCATTCCATGTCAGGCTAGGGGCTTGCCATTTTTCTCGCTAGGCCTTGTCTCCTGCAATGAGAAATTGACAGAATTGACAGAATTGACTTCTAGGCTAAAGTACCCAAGTGAACGAGCCTACTGACATGCCCGCCCTGCTTCCATTGCACGGAAGCGAATTGTCCGCCTACGTCGTCGGAAAAGGTTCGAAAGAATGTTTGGTCGTGGGAGGCATAGGAAGTCATCCTCTCGATTTTGCTCCAGTCGCGGAACAGACTGATCGCACGTTCTTCGTGGTTCAGAATCCTTTTCATGAGGGAATAAAGCGATGGGATTCATGCGAACCTCCATCCGCTGTCGTTAGCGGCGCGGAATTGAACACAAAGAAAAGAAGAAGAGAACGACCTATGGGATGGAGAACGTGGTGGCACGAGCAGCTGGAAAAAGCTTTCAACGGCAAACCCTGGGAGGAATTTATCGGGCATTCGAGCGCGTCAGAGCCCATGCTGGAACGAAAGCATCCGGAAAGCTTGTGCCGGATTACCCTCATTGGATCTCCGACCGTGCAAAGCCTTAAGATGATTTGCAGTGCCCCGTGGCCCCATGTGGGCGAAACAACGGATCCCGACGTGAATCTGATACAGACCACTCTCAGCGGGCTGTGCGCGGGCATGGAGCAAAAAGTTTTTGATGACTTGCTGGAACGACATATTGATTTTTACGGAAACAGGCTGAAGGACATCATGCATCATGAAGATCCGAAGAAGGCCCTTCCTTCACTCGAAAGAGCACGGACGATGGTGCTGGGTGTTAAACGTAATATTCAGATTATCTTCATTAAAGATGAACAGTTTGATCCGTGGCACGACGAGGCGCGGTTTCAAAAAATAATCGACGGAATTCCGAATGTGCTTGGGGTGAACTGTAGGGCCGGACATTACGGCCATGTGGGTGACACAAAAACCCTCTCGGCCGTTATTAATCAGCCTTATGCAAAAGTTGAACTGTCATTATAAAATAAAATATTTATTTGACAATTTTGGAAGAAAGAGCAAAATGGGTGCTGATGAAGAAAATGATGATCATCGAAGTGCTGGGTAAACACTCAGGAGAGAAAGGAGCGCCTGCACGAACCTTCCTCGAGCAATTTGGGCGGACACGCGAGGCGGATGGATTTCAGCAGACCGAAGTATTAACTGAAAATCGGGAGAGAACTCTTGACGCACTGCGACTTGTTTTTGCGAAGCATCCTGATCTTCAGAAATTGATGAAAAAAGCACTCGAACAAGGAGACTTCGGTCTGGCGGCCTATTTGGTTCTTGACCCCAAAATTATTGAAGATCCCGACCTCCTTCAGGCGCTCGAAGTAAACTGGGATCGTGAAATAGTATTTGGCATCGGCGAAAAAGAGAAAGGAGACGAGGATGAAACATTCAGTTCCCAAGAGTTCGATTAAGAAATTTTCTTCTCAAACGACTAAGCTCACCAGTCTCCCCTTCACATAAATCTCCTTCTTCGGCTTCTTGCCTTCAAGATACTTTACGACATGCTCCTCGGCCTTCGCCTGCCTGATGATCTCTTTCTCGTCTGCGTCCGCAGCAACCTCAATCTGCCCCCGCACTTTGCCATTCACCTGCACGACGATGATCATGCTATCGGTGACGAGGAACTTGGGATCGAATGAGGGCCATTCCTGATTGAGGACAAACCCTGCCGCGATGCCGCCCTTCGTCGGGCTCAGGGTGACATCGCTATGAATCGCTTCCCATAATTCTTCCGCCAGGTGCGGAGCGAGGGGTGAAATCAGCCGCGTGAATATCTTCACGGTCTCGGTTGAACACGACTGCCCCTCCACCGCATTCAAAAATTCCATCATCGCGCTGATCGCGGTATTGAAGTGCATGGTGTCCAGACTCTCTGTGACTTTCTTGATCGTCCGGTGAAGTGCCACCGTCACCTCTTTTGACTCCCTTGCCCCGCGAAGCTCCCGCGGGAGCGAAGTGGGGTCCCCAAATTTCCTCCAGACCCGTTGTACGAACCTATCAATTCCTCTGATTCCCGTATCACTCCAGTCCCCTCCTTCGGTGAACGGCCCCATGAACATCAGATACATGCGGAAGACGTCGCTGCCGTGGTAGTCCACGAAGCTATCGGGACTCACGACGTTATTCTTGGATTTGCTCATCTTCGCTCCCTTGTTCGTGATCAGCCCCTGATGAACTAATTTTTGGAACGGCTCTTCATGCGATACATAGCCGAAATCCTTGAGTGCCATCATGACGAAACGAGCGTAGATCAGGTGCATGCACGCATGTTCCGGACCGCCGATGTACATGCTCACGGGGAGCCACTTTTTCTCCAATGCGGGATCGACGAAGACGGTGTCATGGTGAGCTTGCGAACCATGCCCCGTCGTGTCGTCCTTCGCAGGCTCAGGATGACACGACCCCATCAAATATCGTAGAAAATAAAAACTGCTACAAACAAATGTATCCATCGTGTCGAACTCAGGGCGCCAGCCTTTCCCAAAAATCTTTTCTGTGCGCGCGATGAATTCCTTGCTGTTTGTGAGTGGTGACTTGCCCGTAGGCTTGAACTCGACATCTGTGGGGAGCATCCACGGCAGGTGCTCCTGCGGCACGGGATGCGCATTACCCTCGGGATCGTAGACGATGGGGATCGGTGCGCCCCAGTAGCGCTGGCGGCTGACGAGCCAATCGCGGAGGCGGTAGTGAATCGCGCGCTTCGCGATTTTCTTCTCCGTCTCCATAAAGGTGATGATGTCGCTCCTCACCTCGCCCCACTTGCGGCCTTTGAACTTCGCCGGCTGCTCCATGATGCCATCGGGATCTTTGGCGTAACAGAACTCAAGCTTCCGGACTTTCTCGGCCTCTTTGCTATCCGCCGGAAACATCACGGGACGCAGCGGAATGTCGTACTTCTTCGCAAAGGCAAAATCGCGCTCGTCGTGCGCGGAGCAATGGACAACTCCGGTGCCGTATTCCATCACCACAAACGATGCCACCCAAATCGGCAAATCCCCTGTTCCGAACGGATTATCGACGTACCGGCCCGTGAAGATGCCTTCCATGTCTTCCTGAAACGTGAACTTCTTGACCGCCTTCTTGCGCTTCACTTTCTCCACGAAATCCAGCACGTCCTTCTCACATTTGGTTCCTTTCACCAGTTCTTTGACCATCGGATGCTCGGGCGCGATGACGGTGAATGTCTGCGCCATGAACGTCTGCGGCACCGAATCGTAGACTTCGAATTCGATCCCCAAATCTTTCACGCGGGAATGGATGTTCACGCCTTCGCTGCGCCCGATCCAGTTGCGCTGCATCAGTTTCGTTTTCTCGGGCCAGTCGAGCTGATCGAGATTATCAAGCAGCTTCTGTGAATAGTCCGTGATCTTCCAGTACCACTGATCCAGCGGCTTTTGGACCACTTCCGTCCCGCACCGCTCGCACTTCCCTTCCCACACCTGCTCGTTGGCCAGCACTGTCTGATCTTTGGGGCAGAAATTCACGTTGCCGAGTTTTTTGTAGGCCAATTTATTTTTGTACATCTGCAGGAAGAGCCACTGCGTCCAGCGGTAGTACTCGGGCGTCGACGTATCCAGGCAATACTTCCAATCGAACATCGTACCCATCCTCTTATACTGCTCGATCATCACGTCCACGTTCGTAGCGGTGGACTTCGCGGGCGGCGTGCCCGTCTTGATGGCGTAGTTTTCGGCAGGAAGCCCGAATGCATCGAAGCCGAGTGGATGGAACACGTCTTTCCCTTTCATCTTCATGTACCGACTGAAGGAATCCGGAATTGAATACTGGAACCAGTGCCCCACGTGCAGCCGCGCACCGCTCGGGTACGGGAACATGACCATGCAGTAGTAGGGATTTTTCACCTTCATGAGGTCAAAATCATAGGCTTTCGCCTCAGCCCACTTCTTCTGCCATTTGGGCTCGGTGACGGAGGGGTCGTAGTCTTTCATCGCGACAAGTGTACATCGCGCAGCCGGAAGCCACAAATTCTCACCACGTGATGATGTGATTCACTGAGATGGTTGCGCGTCTTTCCGTTTTCGCTACACTCACACGCCCTTCGATGAGCCAAAAAAACGCCCTCGACCGGCTACCCGATTGGACTAATTTTATCGGGAGAACACTGAAACACGTGAATGGGCTGGGACCTGCAGAGGCCGGAAAATACATCGATGCTCAACGCAGAAATATCGAGCATTCCCTTGAGCTGGAATTCGCGGATCTGGAAAGAGGCGGCGACCATATCGCTCCGTTGCTAATGGAACGAGGAAATCAGCTTCTGGCACAATTGCCATCGAATGCAGGTTCGTTTGATCAGTTGAATGAAATTCGCAGGATTCTTTACATGATTGGAAAACAGGCTGAGCAGATCCGGTCATTTTTGATACTCGCAAAAATCACTGAAACCACAAGTCAGATTGTTCCGATGAAATTGCGAGAGGGGCAGCAGTTTGAAGTGGGCATCAAAGATCAAGCGGGGAAACTGGCTTCAATGGTGCTGGACTATGCATACACTTTCTATTCTCTCACCGGAAATGAAATTGATATTCCGAGATTAATCCGGCGAATGAGATTGAATGATATCCGTGTGGTGTGCAATGGCATGACTGAAAAAGAACAAGTGGACGGTGTCTACACATTCTGCGATGTCACTCAAACCGGGATATTGGAATCCGTGAGCGTCGGCAGTTTTACAATGAGCCTGAACAAAAAAGAACTGGGGATTCACGAAGGCAAAGTCAGGATCGTTGCATGGGATTCAACGAAGGCACGCAGCGTTCCAATGGCAATCTGCAAAGACACTGCCCGCAATGTCCGCTACGATGTAGTAACGCTTCCGGAAGATTTTACAGAAGGAATCCCTCAGAAGCAGGTGACCTGAACATAGGAAGAGTCTGATATCCGCAGTACTATATCTTTGCCATGCCCCGCCTTCCCCTCGTGGCCATTATCGGCCGTCCCAACACGGGCAAATCGACGCTTTTTAACAGACTTGCGCGTAAGCGCATCGCGATCGAGAACGAGGTGGCGGGCACGACGCGCGATCACATCGCGCACATCGTCAAAACCCCCGAAGTGGATTACCTGCTCCTCGACACAGGCGGCATGGGAGGCGGAACCGACGATGAAGATTTTGAAGACGACGTGCACGCGCAGTCGCTCCTCGCGCTGCAATCGGCCGACGTGATCCTGTTCACCGTGGACGGCAAAACGGAGCCGACCAAGATTGATTTCGAGATTGCGAATCTGCTCCGCAAAAAACGCAAGC
>CAZXIO010000034.1:2213-13045 GCA_964640805.1 uncultured Candidatus Peribacteria bacterium | reverse complement strand
GGGGAAACTATGGGTGAAGAACCAGACATCAATGCCCTCTCAGCGGCCAGAAAGGCTCACCCCATGAAATGGCTCAGCAAATTTTTGAGTCTGCTAATGTCTGCCTTCTCAGCGGCCACAGTCCTTAGAGTAGAGGGGGCTAACCCTTGGCGTGTTCTCAGCAGGCAATAATTTCAACTCAGCGTGTTCTCAGCGGCCAGTTCTTCGTCAGGCTCAGAAGGCCGCTCCTGAAACTCAGCCCATTTCTACTCAAGGGGCAGGCAGAAAGCCTGCCTTCCGGTAAAAAATAGTGGCAGCCTTCTGAGCCTGACGAAGAACTGGCTGCCTTAGAACCAAGCTGAGCAGCTTGAAGGAGCAGGCATTCTGCCTGCTGAGGATGCATTCAGGATGTGCTGCTTTTTTGACCTTTCTGGCCGCTGAGAAGGCGATCAGGGTCAGCCCGGCAGCTCCACCACGTCCCACCTCCCCGATGCCGAGGACCACGCATAATGCTCGGGCGAAGCACAGAGTCCAGCTTTCACCGGGTTCAGACGAATGTATCGGAGCACTGGCAAAGGATCGGATGGAATCTTGATAAAGGATCGCGATTGCCAAATCGGCCCTCTGCCGATATTGAAACTCACGGCTCTTTTGTAGCTGCCTGTTGTTTTTGAAACGGAGCCGCCTTCGGGAATCTTCAGAAGCAGGTGAATGTGATCGGGCATGATCACAAATCCATACAGAAAGAATGGATAATGTCCTTGGATGGAATAGAGAGTTTCCACTGCAATTCTTGCACATGCCGGATCTGAAAAAATCTGAACTTTCTTGAGCGTAGATGTTGTGACGAACATCACGTGACCGCTTTGGATTGCATGCCGCTGGAATCGGAAGCGAAACATAGGAAAGAACATCATCTGTCGGCATTTCTCCAGAGTCAGCCCCATTCGGAGTACATTTTTCTCATGATGTGACTTTTTCCTCTCCATTAAGCCATAAAATCAGTTTCTTTCCCAAAGAAACCTCCCGCCACCTCGATCTAAAAATATACCCTCTTTCGATTCCTTCTCCTGTTTTGTTCCAATTTCCATGCTAAGATCTTCAGTCTTATGTCGAAGAACCTCCCCTTCAAACTTCTCTCACCCTTCCAGCCCACGGGCGACCAACCAAAAGCCATCGAGCAGCTGATCAAGAGCGTCCGGAAAGGCGAAAAGCACCAGACGCTGCTCGGCGCCACGGGCACAGGCAAGACCTTCACGATTGCGAACGTGATTCAGGAGGTGCAGCGGCCGACGCTCGTGCTTGCGCACAATAAGACTCTCGCGGCACAGCTGTGCAATGAATTTCAGATGTTTTTCCCCGAGAATGCGATCTCGTACTTCGTTTCGTACTACGACTACTACCAACCCGAGGCATATTTGCCGACCACTGATACGTATATCGAAAAAGACGCGAGCATCAACGAGGAGATCGAGAAGTTCCGCCACGCAGCTACCTTCAACCTCCTCACGCGCCGCGATGTGCTCATCGTCGCGTCGGTTTCCTGCATCTACGGTCTCGGTAACGTTGAAGATTACGAAGCGCTGGCAATCAAAATCGAGCGAGGACAGCCGATCAAGCGCGATCAACTGCTCCGCCGCCTCACCGATATCCAATATCGGAGGTCCGGCGCGGACTTCAAGCAGGGCATGTACCACGTGCTGGGCGATACCGTGGAAATTTTCCCTCCCGGCGGCGACACGGTGATCCGCATCGAGTGTCCGTTCGACGAAATCGAGATCATTCAAGAGGTCGACTGCTTCACGGGAGAGCTTCTCAACGATCTGCAGGACGTGATGATCTTCCCGGCGGCCCATAATGTCACGACCAAAGAAAAAATCGATCAGGCCGTGGACGGCATCAAGACCGAGATGATCGAGGTCGAAAAGGAATTCATCAAGCGCAATGAACTCGTGAAGGCCGAGCGCATCCGCACGCGCACCGAGTACGACATCGAGATGCTCAAGGAAACCGGCTACTGCACGGGCATCGAAAATTATGTTCGGTACTTGAATAATCAGGCACCCGGCTGCCCTCCCAGTACGCTCCTCGATTACTTCCCGGACGATTTCCTGCTCATGGTCGACGAATCACACATCAGCATCCCACAGGTGGGAGGCATGCACGAAGGGAATCACAGTCGCAAGCAGACGCTCGTGGATTACGGCTTCCGGCTGCCGAGCGCACACGACAATCGTCCTCTCCGTTTTGATGAATTCGAAGCGCGCGCGAAGCAGCGCATCTACGTCACCGCCACGCCCGGCAAATATGAGTATGCGAATACCCCGAAGCCCTTGATCATCGAGCAGATCATTCGTCCCACGGGACTGCTGGATCCCGTCGTGACGGTAAAGCCCACGAAGCACCAGATCGACGACATCATGGACGAGATCAAACAGACGATTGCGCGCGGCGAACGCGCACTCATCACAACCCTCACGAAGAAGATGGCCGAGGATCTGACGAAGTTTTTGAACGAAGCCGGTCAAAAAGTCCGCTACCTCCACAGTGACGTCGAGACGCTGGAGCGCATCGAGATCCTCCGGCAGCTCAGAACAGGCGAAATCGATATCGTCGTGGGCATCAATCTGCTGCGGGAAGGGCTCGACCTTCCCGAAGTGAGTTTCATCGCGATCCTCGATGCCGATAAGCAGGGTTTCCTCCGCTCGCGCGATGCGCTCATCCAGACGATCGGCCGCTGCGCGCGCAACGTGAATGGGCACGTGACGCTCTATGCCGATAAAATGAGCGATGCGATGAAGGCGGCCATCGCCGAGACGGACCGCAGGCGCTCTATCCAAGAAGCCTACAATAAGAAACACGGCATCACGCCGAAGACGATCATCAAGGCCGTGCATAACATTGCCGAAGAGGGCAGGAAGCTGGAACTCCGCCGCCCCAAGTACGATCACACGAAGATTCCGAAGGACGAGAAGAAAAAACTCATGGACGAACTCGAGCGGCAGATGGACATTGCGTCGCAGAATCTGGAATTTGAAAAGGCGGCTGACTTGCGGGATGAAATTGAGTTGATCAGACGGGAGCTGAAGTGATCCCTCGTACGTTCCCGGCTCCCTGCCCGTCCGGCAGGCGGGCGCCGAGAACTACTCGGGATGACAGGTAATTTTTTATGTACAAAGGCCTCAGTGTCGTCTGCTACAGGTCTTCTTCGGCCGACCTGCGGTGGTCGATTGCAATCAGCGCCGCGCAGGCAGCTCATTTACCCGGCACTGTCGACGCGCTTGTTTTTATAAAGGCTTTGTCATCCCGAGTAGCTCGTCGCGGCCTGCCCCTCGTAGCTTTGCGAAGTGGGGAGCGACGAGCGTATCGAGGGATGCGGGATGAAATTGAGTTGATCCGCAGAGAACTGAAATAAGAATTGGCATTGCGGACAGGACTGTACCTATGTTACAATATGACTAAAGTCACATTATGACTTTTTTCACCTTTCCTGTATGTATTCCACCACCATCACCCTGCGGCCCAATGGCTCCATGACATTGCCGAAAAAATTGCGCGGCAAGCATCAGACGATTCACTACATCGCGATGGAGGTCCCCGAGGGAGTTCTGCTCAAGCCCATTGATGAAATTGAGTATTACGAAGAAAATGGTGGCAGTTTCGGCGTACGGTTTCCTAATGGAATTGAAATGAAACGCCTTCTATCTATGATAAAAGAAGCGAATGCCGATTTGGATCGTGAGGAAGCAGCGCAAAAGAAGGCCGGGCAAAAGAAAATTCGTCAAAAGAACGCTCATCATGAATAGACTGCGGAAATTTTTGGCAAAACTTGATGCAAAGCGGCGCCAGAAATTGGAGCGAGTTATTGAGGCGATATGTGCAGGTCATCATCGGGGTCTTAACATAAAGCCTCTCACGGGACTTCCGGGCCATTTTCGTTGTCGCGTAGGCGATATACGCATCTTATTTTGCAAACATGAAAATGGCTTTATAGCCTACGATGCCGGATTTCGGGGAGATATTTACTGAGAAGCGATCCTCCTCCACAGTCCATCCCGTCCCAGCACCCGCTGCCAGAAGAGGGCTCTGCGTGCCTGCGGAGCTCCATAGCGCAGCCGCCATGAGTCATCCATCGCTGCTTTGTAGATCAGTTCTGCGATGCTTTCGGGCGAGTCGTATCCTGCCTGCCTCATGCGCGACTCGCGTTTTTTTTCGAAGCGCTCGCGATAGTCTTCGGTGATCGGCGGCTGCACCGTGTCGTACGCAGTGTGGTGGAATTCCGTTTTGGTCCCGCTTGGTTCCACCATCTTCACGTGCACGTTGAATGGCTTCAGTTCATGCGCCAACGACTCACTGAAGCCCTCCACGGCCCACTTTGTCGCACAATAAGCCGCGTACCACGCATTACCGATGGTGCCGAGCACGGAGGAGATATTGATGATCGTGCCCTGTTTCTGTTCGCGCATCATCTTGGCCGCTTTCCGGGTCACTTCCATCAGTCCGAATACATTCGTGCGGAACATTTTCTCAATTTCTGCAGGCGGTGTGTCCTCAAACGGCAGCAGAATTCCGTAGCCGGCGTTATTCACGAGGACGTCGAGAGGAGGAAGCGATGCGAAGCAGGAGTTGATTGAGGCGATATCGTTTATATCCAAGGCAACGCGCTTGATGATTGAATGTTGAAAATTGATAGTTTTCGGATGCCTCGAACCTGCGTACACATCCCATCCGCGATCCGCAAAAAACTCACATGCAGCATGTCCGATGCCGGTGCTGCAGCCGGTGATGAGGACCGAAGGCATAGCTACATCTTACCCCAGCACCCTCACCGCTTCCTTGTATCCTTCCGGCGTTCCCGTATCGAAACGTGTACCTTCGACCACATATCCATAGATGGGAATGGTGTCGCGATCGGCGATGAGCGCGTCGATCAGCCGGATTTCACCCCGGCTCCCCTCCTGGATCTCATGCAGCTTCTCGAAAATGATTTTGGGAATCAGATATTTTCCCACGATGCCCAGGTTGCTCGGGGCATTCTCCGGTTTTGGTTTCTCCACGAGGTCAGTGATACGGCGGAGCCGCATGTGCGGAGCCGATTTCTGCCAACTCTCATCTACCGTCACGATGCCGTATTTCGAAATGTTCTCCATCGCCACTTCCTGCAAGCAGAGCATCGCGGCGTTCGGGTCATTGATGTGATCCAGAGCCCTCGAGAGTTGCTGCAGGCCGTTCTCTTTCCCCGCAATTAGGTCGTCGCCGAAGAGGATTGCCGTCGTTTGGCCCTGCACCCAGTCGCGCGCCTGGAGCAGGGCGTGGCCGTCACCGAGCATTTCTTCCTGATACACGACATGAAAGTTCACATTGTGGTACCGCGCGAGTTCTTCCAGCAAATGACTCTTGCCGCGTTTTGCCAGCTCCTTCTCCAGTTCGGGCATGTCGTAAAAGTACTGGGGGATCGCCTCCTTGCCCTTATTGATCACGAAGCAAATGTCATGAATGCCGACGCTCAGGCATTCATCCACGAGCAGCGCGATCATGGGTTGGTTGCCGATGGGCAGCAGCTCCTTCGGCACCACTTTGGTCCACGGGAGAAAACGAGTGCCCAAACCCGCAACCGGCAGTATGGCTTGCGAAAGTTTCATGATTCGATCTGTGATGGAAAACCGAGGAAATGAGTGTAGATGGAAAGCTTATTTTTGACAATCATCCCGTTTTTCCCTACAATGATGTGAATTCTTCACCACACACACATGAACAAAGCAGACCGCGCCATCGAGAATATTCATAACCTCTACGCGATGCAGTTCCAGTTGCTCGATCTTTTGGAATCCGACTTGCGCGATCTCGAGATGCGCAAACAAGTGCGCAAGGCGATGAAGGAGTTCGAATCGTTGCTCGCCCTTGCCGATCATCGTTACATGGGCGGCATGGATGTATGGGAGAGCCTGCAGAGTCTTCCCGTTGCGATGACGCAGAGACTCAGGGAAAGTCCCGCGAAAGAAAGCAAAATCAAGAGTATCGAGAAAACGGCGAAAGCGGTGAGCCGGGAATAACATCGTCACACTTCGGTGATTCGCACGACTTTCACGCTCTGCTCTTTCGGGATCAGAATCTTCAGCACGCATTCTTTGTTGAACGTCGCGCGGATTTTTTTGGGGTCCACCACGGTCGGGAGCGTCACGCTGCGCGAGAACGGCCCCCAGAAACATTCCTGCAGGTAATACCGGTCCGGCGCAACGGGATCGGTCTGGCGGCGCGTACCGCGGATCGTCACCACATTCTCGTTCACTTCGATGTCGATGTCACTCAGACGCACGCCGGCGATCGGCGCTTTGATGATGTAGTAGTCCTCGTGCTCGAAGATGTCTACGGCCACCCTTCCTACCTGCTGACCTGAACCGGCTGTGGCTATGGCGGGATCGGTCTTCGGCTCATCCGACCCGAACGAAAACCCTTTCCCGTTCTGGCCGAGAGAGCTGAAGATCCCATGGAACGGCGAATTGCCCATGGAGCCGATTGTACCACCATTTTGTTTCGGCGCAGACGTTTTTTCATTTTGATGCAAATGGGAGTTGCATCGGGGCGGCCTGCTCCCGTACTCTTGCTTCAGCTCACCACTCATTTCGTCCCTCCTCCGCCCATGTCCAGCACACAACTGAAGAACGCCATCCGCCGCCTGCGCTTCGAGCGCAACATGACGCAGGAGGAACTGGCGCTGCGCACGGGCGTGAGCAGGCAGACCATCATGAGCATCGAGCGCGGACGCACAAATCCCTCCGTTCTCCTCGCATTCAAGATTGCCGCGGCGCTGGGAGTGAATGTCGTTGAGGTATTTACGATGGAAGGGCGACTGGCACCGGTCTAGTCCCTCGTTACGCTCGCCTCCGGCGAGCTACTCGGGATGACATCAGCGTGACACTGTTTGTCGATCAGGAACTGACACTTTCAAGTCGTCGATGAATAACTGAACATTGGTTGCCCCCTGCCAGGTGTCGATTCCCAGTCTGCAGATCAAGTCGACGGGAGTGGATCCCGTGATTGCGGCGAACTGTCCCAGATTGAAGCCGATGATCTTTGCGGCTCCCAAAAAACCCTGCAGGTGTGCGCCGTCCTTCCCCACCCCCCTTGTTCCACGAAGCACCGCGTTCCGAATCAAAAAAGAGGGCTCGGGATTCCCCTGTCCGTGCGGTTCCAGTGCGCGCAGGTGTTCGCAGAGTTCCGGACACAAGTGGCGGCTCTCGATCGACAGATCCGCCTCGAGTGACGGACACAAATCCTCCGGCGAGACGGTATGTGCAACGTGCGCAGCGAGGAGTCTCTGCACGTCATCGAAATGCACCCCCTTCATGCTGCATCCCGCCGCCATCGCGTGCCCCCCGAACGACATGAGCAGCGCCTGAACGCTCTGAAGCCCCTCCATCACATTGTAGGGCGGAATACTCCGGAGCGACCCCACGCACATCTCCCCCTGATCATGGGCAACGAGTGACGGTTTGCCGAGCTTGTCTGTCAATTTCCCCGCGATCAGCCCGCACACGCCCGGTACGTAGTCGGCATGGCGCAGGCAAATGAACGGCGACGGATCATGCTCGCTGTCGCGGAGAGCCGTCTTCATCAGTTCTTTGACAAGATCTTGGCGATCCACGTTGAGCGCCTCGAGTGCGATCACCGACGCTTCATCTCCGAGGACCGCTCTGAGTGCCAGCGCGGGGTCCGCCATGCGTCCGGCGGCGTTGAGGCGGGGAGCGATGCGGAAGGCGATGTCGCGGCTCGTCAGGCGGCCCTCCAGGCCCGCCTGGAGCTTGAGGAGCGCCAGTGGACCGCTTGTGATGCCTTGGAGTGCCCTCAGTCCCGCCTGCACCAGTCCACGATTGCTTCCGGCAAGGGGCACAAGGTCGGCGACAGTGCCGATCGCGGCGAGTGCAACGTCTGTTTCCCAGTCCTTCCAGCAGCAGCCTTTCTGGCTGCCGAGCAGGCGCTGAGTATCTGACTGATTTTCCAAGAAATTGACAAAACTCCACACCACTCCCGCGGCCGCCGGATGTGGCTCCGGCAATCCCGCCACCGCCGGGTGCAGAATCGCGAACGCGTCGGGGAGCATGGGCGGCAGATGATGGTGATCGAGCACGATCACATCGATGCCGGCCGCCTGCGCGGCGTCGATCTCGTTCACGGCCGTCACGCCGGTATCCACCGTGATGAGCAGCCGCGTGCCCGCGGTTTTCAGTTCCTCGATAACGGCACTTTTCAGTCCGTAGCCTTCATGCAGCCGGTGCGGCAGGCGCAGCATCGGCGCCACTCCCCTGCGTTCAAAAAAGCGTGTCATGAGCGCGGTGGCCGTGATGCCGTCGCAATCGTAGTCGCCGAAGATCGCGATTTTTTCGCCGTGACTGATTGCATGTGTCACGCGATCGGCAGCTTTCGTGCAGTCGGGGAAGAGCATTGCATCGAGTCCTGCTTGCGATACTGCATCATCAAGTCCGCGGTGCGCGCGGAGCAAGCCGACGATCGTGCGGCAGCAATCGTCCCGACCACCTGCGAGTGCACACTCGCCGATCCGCAACTTCCAGCGTTTGCCGGTAAGGGAGAGAGAGTCCATTGATCCCAACGGTAGCAGAGCACAGAAGCCGCACCAGACGGTCAAACGGCGATTTTTTTGTCCATCATGAAAAAATGGCTTTAGGAAGAGAAGATTGGAAGTTCTTCGGGGAAAGAAACCTCTGTCATTATTCACGGTTCTGGATTCCAAGGATTCCAAAGAGTCCGAGGACCAGACATGCATGAAAATCGCACACTATGAGCTCCATAAAAGCATCTGGTCCTTGGAATCCTTGGACTCTTCGGAATCTTTTCTGAGTCGGTTTTCATCGTGCCATCCATTGTTTCTTTCTTGTCCCGATCCAGATAGTCACTCCTATTGCTCCGATCATAACGAGGATCGCAGCGACCGTTTCGGGTCCGCTGCCCGTCAGATCGACGCCTGAATGAAGTGCACCGGAATGAAGCGGTTCCTCCGTCGGTTGCTCGTACACGGGCGGCGTCTGGGGAGCGTTGTTCCCGTGCAGCAGGCGCTGTAGCAGCCGCTGCGTCACCGAATCGAGCGCCTCCTCCTGTGGGGGCGTGTTGGTTCCCTGATCCGGAGACGGTGACAGATGCAGGCCGGGGTCCTTCGTCGCGGGGACGGCGAGCGGGGTGATGACGGGCTTGGCGGGAGGAGCATCGCTTTCCTCCGGCTTCCCATACCCGTCCCATGCCCCGTCGCGCAGGAGCACGTCTTCCGGCGACAGATACTGCGCATGCGCGAAGTGCGGGATCAGCAGCAGGCCGAGGAAAAGCAGGGATCGGGACATCGGATTATTATACATAAAAATTGGCAAATTAGCAATCATCACCTTCTCTCAGAAGGCAGTTGTAGTATTCCTGTTCGTCGAGAATGCCGTCACCGTCCGTATCGGGCTTCCTTGGATCGGTTTCCCCTTCATCCACAACGCCGTCCAGGTTTTTATCTTCTCCCATCCAGCGCGAGTACGGCACGTCCACGCAATCCCGGCCCTCGTTGTCGCGGCACACCTTCCCGATCCCCCCCCGCGCCTCGCAATAGCCGTCGCACAATTTGTCGCCGTCACTGTCGCGCAAAATCGCGTTTGTTTCACCGGGATCGCGGAAGCCGTTCAGGTTTGCATCTTCAATACCATCGATCAGCCCGTCGCCGTCGGTGTCGCGCAGCATCGGTTTTGTCTTCAGATGGAGCACTTCGTCTCCGTCCTGCACGCCGTCTCCGTCGGTGTCGGCATTGTTCGGATCCGTGTCCAGCTCGTTTTCCAGTTTCGAATTCAGGCCGTCTCCGTCGCGGTCGGTGCCGATCGAGATCGGCAGGCTCGTCATCACGTAGCAGTTCATGCCGGGATCGAACCGTTCCATTTGGTGACGGATGGTGGGGATAGTCTTCGTGGGCTCTGCACCGTTGCGCACCGGTGGCCGATAGATGGAGTATGTGGGGAGGCCTACCTTGCTCCGTTCCGCCCGCCATGCGCGCTCCGCTTCCGAGAGGAACACTTTTCCGGGAAGTTGCCCCGGTTTCACTTTCAGCCGTTCCTCTTCGCGGAAGCAATATCCCCAGTAGCGGATGGTGGCATTCTTGGGTCCCAGCAGCGTGAAGCGGCTCATCGGCGCAATGTCGCCGGGCAGCTGGATGATCACATTGGTATTCGGCGGAATCGTGGCGCCGATCTCTATTTCCTCGGGGCTTATGATTCTCCACGCCGGGCTTTTCGGGGTTTCCTGTCCGGGCTGGAGGAGTGCTCGAAAAGGCGCTGTGTCCGGTATGGTCATCGTCATGGTTCCCGCAAGCGCAATCGCGGTGAGAATCGGGCCCCAGACGTAGGTGGATTTGAGGTTCATGGAATCTGAGTATTATAGCGGAAAAGGGGGGTTAGTTCCAGCAGTGTTCTGATTAAAAAATGGCTGATATAAGCCATTAGTTATGCTTCCCTCGCACGCTTAGGATCTTCCGTGGCTCCTCAGCGATCCCTCGTACGCTCCTAGCTCCGCTAGGAGCTACTCGGGATGACAAACTCTTTTTAATCAATAACGCCTCGAGGCATTCCGCGGAGTGTATTCAGTGCGCGGCGCTGAGCACAGAGTTACCATATGCAGGACGGCCGAAATAGATACGAAGCAGAACATGTCGACGCCTTACTCATACAAAAACATTGTCATCCCGAGTAGTTCGCGTCGGAGACGCGAACGTACGAGGGACTGTTCAATAACTCGCATTTCAAGAGTACGAGGGATGTCTGAGGGTATGTTTTAGACTATCCTGTCCCGGTCATGGCAAAAGATTATTATTCCAT
>CAZXIO010000034.1:0-2113 GCA_964640805.1 uncultured Candidatus Peribacteria bacterium | reverse complement strand
TTCGGCGGATTCGATTTCTCTGGATTTCAAAACGGTGGCGCAAACGTCAATTTTTCGGATCTCTTCGAAAGTTTCTTCGGCGGTGCGCGTGGCGGAGGCCGTCAAAAATCCGCCGAACGCGGGGATGATCGCGAAGTGGCTCTCGAAATTGATTTCAAGGAAAGCGTGACGGGAATCGAGCGCGTGCTTTCCGTCCGCAAGCTCGCGGTGTGCTCCACCTGCGGGGGCAACGGAGCCCAGAAGGATGCCAAGATCGTCACGTGCACTGAGTGCGGCGGAACGGGGCAGATCACGCGCACAACACAGTCATTTTTCGGCGCGATGCAGCAGCAAGTGCTCTGTTCCAAGTGCAGAGGATCGGGAAAAATTCCCGAGAAGCCGTGCGCAAAGTGTGATGGTGAAGGCAGAGTCGCAGAGTCTGTGAAGGTCACGATCACTATTCCCGCAGGTATCGACGACGGCCAGTCACTCAGATTAAGAGGTCAGGGCGATGCGGGGAGGCGAGGCGCCGAGGCCGGTGATCTCTACGTGCGCATCAGTGTTCGTCCCGACTCGCGTTTTGTACGTGAAGGCGACGACATCCGCACCACGCTCGTGCTGCCGGTCGTCGATGCGATCCTTGGCACCGAAATGGACGTCGAAACCGTCCATGGGCCCGTCACATTCACCATTCCAGCGGGTACGCAGCCGGGTCAAGTATTCAGGATCAAAGGGAAAGGGATGCCGGTTCTGAATTCACACAAGGTTGGGGATCAGTATGTGACTGTTGATATTGAGATTCCCTCAAAGTTATCGCGTGAGGAGAGAAAGCTCATTGAAGAGTGGAAGAAGCTGCGGGAGTAATGGAATATTATTCCCGTCAGACATCCAAATTCTCCAATCCATCATCCTTCGACATCACGGGCGTCATGGTTCGAGGCTCGCCCGCGCACCTTTTGCGAAAGGATGCGGGGCTCGCTCCTCACCATGACACACTCAAAATTTAGTGATGTCATGGCGAAGTGCGCCGCAGCGCCTCGAGCCATCACACATCAAGATTTTCGAGTCCATCATCTTTGGACATGACCGGAGTGAGCTCCTCGCCGCCTTTCGGCGTCTTTTCCTCTTTCAGCTTCATCACGATCTGCCGGTACTCCCCTTCCCCCACGCTCTCGGTCGTCAGGTCACCCAGTGCCGCTGTGTTCGCCACGTGCAGGTGCACGATGCGGCGGAAGTAGGGACTCATCGGCTGCAGTGCGATGCGGCTGCCCGTGCGGCGGACGAAGTCGGCCTTCTGCTCGGCCACCGTACGTACCTTGTCTTCCTGCATCAGGCGGTACCCGTCCACGTCCACCACGATGAAGGGGCTGCGTTCCAGTTTCTGTTGCGAGCGCACAATCGATTTCACCAGGTGCTGGAGGCCGTTCAGGGTTTCGCCGTGCCACCCGATGATGCGGCTGGCTTCGGGCGATACGATCTCCATGCGCGTCAGGTCCTTCTCGTCCGTCACCTTGATGTCGGTGAAAGGGAGGCTGAGGTGAGTTAATAACCCGCCGAGGATGTTCTTAAGGAGTTCGTGATCCATAGTTCGGAGCTGGATGATACAGGAGAAGTAGTAATTGCTAAATTGTTAAATTGTTCGCAAGCGAGCCACGTCTATTTGGTCATAACGCTTCCTACATGCCATGCAAACAATTTAACCATTGAACAATTTAACAATGAAAAAGCCCCCTACTACGGAGGCTTTCTCTTTGATCGTCGAAGTGATTAACGGACAGCGTCCTTGAGCGTCTTGCCTGCCTTGAACGCCGGGACCTTCATCGCGGGGATGGAGATCTTCTGCGTCGGGTTGCGGGGGTTCACGCCCATGCGTGCGGCGCGGTGGCTCAGCTTGAAGGTGCCGAAGCCCGTGATCGTCACCGGAGTACCCTTCTTCAGGTTCTTGATAACGATATTGATGACCGCCTGCAGAGCATCGGCAGCAGCGCGCTTTGTGATGCCCGCGGCGTCGGCGATGGCCGCAATCAGATCCTGCTTGGACATAAAATAAGAGGGGAAAGGAATGAGATGGCGCGAAGTGTACCCCTGCTTTTCGCTTGTGCAAGCCATCGGTATTGACTTTTGCGCTTACGGC
>CAZXIO010000033.1:0-13225 GCA_964640805.1 uncultured Candidatus Peribacteria bacterium | reverse complement strand
GCGAAATCGTCGTAATGCCCGTTTGTTCGTCGAAGGTCGCATGCATGATTCGGGCGAGGTCGGCGAACTCCTGCAGGTGACCGCTGGACCTCCTGTTTGCAAGAATGGCGGGCCTCTGTGTTTCCATAGAAGTTCCGTTCTGCGACCCATTAGGGGTCACATCGGCAAGTTGAAGATTTTCCTGGAAAAGCGCTTTGGTTGCCTTCGCCGCTCCGGCCGAGTCAACGAGCCCTCGGAGAAGCTCCCTGCCTTCGGTTCGTCCCCCGATCGCGCCGGCTGTCACGGAACTCGGACTCGAGTGGTTGATGGAGTTTAGTGCATGGACGATCGTTATGAGAGTGTGGCTGTTGTTGCCGCCGGGATTATAATCGGCGGGATTCCACCACCACATGATGCCCCGTCTCGGTTCGCGCACGAACCACGCACCGCCGAAGAAGACGCATTCGATGGTGCTGCCATTATCGGTGACGCTGTACCCGCGGTATCCCTCGACGGTGACTTCGGTCACGTTGGCATGGCCGACGATATCGGCGAAGAACGTGCGGCCGTGCGATTCCCGCGATGCGGCCATGTCGTGGGGCGCGGCGAGGTTATCCTCGACGAGCGTCAGTTGCGCCATGATTCTGTTCATTTCCTGATGCGCGGCGTCGGTGGGGCTGGACCATCTATTGACGTTCACGTGCCGCCATACCTCTTCACTCGCCGTCTTCCAGCGCAGCCGGCCTCCGATGCTCGCGACCCATATTGTCGTGCCCCTGGATGTGTACCGCATGCCGCTGATGCCGCCGGGGAAGGTTTCCGGCACGGCCCCGTACGACGCGCTGATTTTCTGCGCCGCCTGCCACACGTCCTGTGCGCGCGGGTGCGGTGGCAGACGGAGATCGAACTCCTGGCGACTGACGGCGTTGGCGAGATCGTTGAATGCGCGCCACGCGGGGTTTGCCTTCGCCTGAGCTTCGGAATACGCCGCACGAACGGATCGCGTTTGGTTCGCATCAATGGTCGTGTTGACCGGGAGGAACGCAGGCGCAGCCTCCGACGCCCAGAACCACCGCCTGAGCGTCTGGTTATACAGAAAGAATACGGAATACCAAGTTCCTGCCCGAGCAATGCCGTCGGATCTCGGCGGTTCGGTCCATGCGGCGAACGTGGCGACGTAACAGTCGATTCCGGGATCCGTGAGGCCGACTTCCCTGCGAGTCTGTCCATCGCCCGAAAGCGCGGTCCGCGCGCGCCGCACGGTGACGCTGTCGCGCGGCTGTAGCAGGACGGCGCCGACGATCTGTTCGATGTCGGCGATATTGCCCGGCATCGGCGGGATCTGTTCACCCATGCTATTGACTGCAACAAGCGCATCCAGCGGCCGGTTGGGGTCGATTGAGCGCGGCAATCCCGATGTCTCGAGATTATTTGCGCTACGCTCAACGTACTCGCGCACACTGAACGTGCCGCCCGTGAGCATTCTGTTGCCCACGGCTTCCACGCCCATTGTGAGCGCGGCGGCGCGTGCCGGATCGATGAGGCCGTTTTCGGCCGCCCTGCGGCAACTCTCGAGGAACGGCCGCCGGTAGTTCACCTGGTTGATTGCATCCACGTTGCGATGCGGCAGGAAGAGCTCGAGCATCCAGTAACACTGCCTCGCACTCAGCGCCTGCAGCGCAAACACCACGGCCCGACGGTCCGCATCCGGAAGAGAGCCGATCTCTGTCAGAATGGTCATCGCCTGCTCGCGTTCGAAGAGTTCCAGAGGCACAAGAATGTTGTTCCGCGTGGGCGTGCCCGTCAGCGGTCCAGCCGGTATGCCCGCGATCGCGCGGAATCCGGTTTCGGCCGGAGAGCCGGCGGCGATGGCCTCGGCCAGTTCGCGCACCGTCACACGGAGATCGTCGGGCGCGGGGATGGGGGCAAAACCGACGATGAACGTCACGTCCTTGGACAGACGATCCCGTGCCCTCTGATGCTCTCCCACAAGGGGCGCCTCCCGCTGGTAGAACTGGGCGAATTTCTGATCCACGTACATCTCCACCGCTCTGGTGATGGCATTGCTGTAACTCTCCCGCGTCTGTTCAGTGAAGAGCCGCGCGAAGCATTCGTGAAGGAATCCGATGTCGCGAATGACGATATCAAGTGGATTTTGGCCCGGGCGCTCGCAGAGGAGCGCCATGGGAACCTGCTGCCGGCCGAATTCCTGCACGAAGGAGAACAGAACGACGCGCTCCAAACCCGGATCGGTGAGTGCCTCCTGTCCCAGGCGCGTATTGGGATTGTTCGTTCTCGTATCGCTCAGTCGCGGAGCCTCGGGTGCGACAACCGGCCTGTGACTCCGGAGAAACAGGTAGAGCTGATAGTTGTCGTACCGGTCTCCGCCGAACACGTTCGTGGGAAGGAACGTGAGGAAAATGGGGGGTAACGCCGCGAGGAACGACCTCCATTTGCGTGCGCCGCTTGCCGCCTGCAGTTCGCGCGAAATGGTCGCGAGAAGCATGATTCCGAGGGACGCCGCAATGCCGACGGGGCCGCCGAATATGGCGAGCGCGCCGGCGATGGCGGCAATGTCCGTCGCACGGCGGATGAAGTCGCTTCCGCGGAGGCTTTCCGCCGCATTGATGAGCTGGGTGAAGTCGATGGCGTGTTCGCTTTCGATGTGCACGAAGACCTGATGCGATTCGCTGCGTCCGTTCACGTTCACCGAGCGCGTCTCCTCACGGAATTGTCCGGGGGGGAGAAGCTTGACCATACTCTCGTGCAGCCGGCCGACCGCCTGTTTCATGGATTGCAGTTCTGCGTTGCTGTCGTAGGCCATATAGACCTCGCCGGCGACGGCGAGAGGCCCCAATACGTGACCGACGCCGCGCGCGGTGGTCACCACCACAGTCCGGGTGCCGCGCCAGCTGGACGCAATCAGGCGAAGCAGCCGCGACTGCTGCACGCCGGTGGTCGCGACGCGGGCCTCGTTGATGATCGCGAGCGCCTCCGCCGTACGGGCCGAATCGGAGAAAAGTACAATGGCTTCGGTAACACCGACTCCTTCCCGCGCCAGCAGAGCGGCGACCGCGGGTTCCGCAAGGCTCGCTGCCAGCGTCCTGAGCCGCGCAAGATCCGTGATGGCAAGAATGGCGGCGCGGGCTTCCACCGATTCGCCGCACAGCGCGAGGATGCGCGCAAGCTCGGCCTGTTGCATTCCGAGCACAAGCACACGCGCTTCCTGCGACAGAGCAAGGAAACCGCGCAATTGGGCGGGAGATCCCGCTCCTATCAATTCCATAAGTCTCGCCACTTTCTGAGCGTCGAGCAGCGCGATATCGAGTCCCCGCTGCATGGCGGGGCTTCCCAGAACCCGCAACGCCTGCTGCAACTGAATGTCCGGCAGCGCATTGAGTGCGCGCAACAGGTCGGGGGATTCCGCGCACATGGAAAGAATATTGAACGCCTGCGATCCGGATGTTCTGGTCTGAAGAATCAGACGCAGCTGCGGAGAGAGGGATTCAATGGCGCGTGCAATCCCGAGCATTTCAATGGGGATTTGCCCGCAGATGCCGGTACGGAGGAATGCGCTCCGGAACGTACGCCATTGCGGCGACGAAAGCTTCGGCCCGATCGTCGGATGGTTCTGGAGTTCGAGCAGCGCCTGAATTTTCTGATCGAAGAACGCGGGACCGTCTCCCAGTTCATGGACACGCAGAATGGCGTTGCGCACGGTATCGAGCTCGGCGGGCGTCAGCGTGCCCAGCGCCCTGATGACTTCTGCTCCGGTCTGTCCTAGATCGCTCAATACCGCGACACCGGCACCGTACCGCTGTACGGCGGTGGATGCATTGTTGAGGCCGCTCATCAGGCCACGGGTACCAGGACTCAGTCTGTTTCCGAAATCCCCCAACCGGCGGAGACGGTTCGCCTCTGCGACGACGGCACTGTCGACGATTTCGATCGTCGTCGTGGCGCCTCCGCCTCGCGCCCACTGCTGCAGATTCCACGCCATTTCGAGAGGGGAGTAGAACGGCGCAGCGACGCTCAAAAGCGACCGGCCGGTGAATCTCGCAAGTCCACCAGGTGTCACCAGACTGCCCGACATGACGCGGTTGTAGATCACGTTCCAGAGAACCACCCCCGCAGCGGTCAATACATACGTGACCGTCCGCGCGATGGAGTTCTGGATGCCGGCCAGCGTCGCAACGGTTTTCGCGTGCTCCTGCATATTCACCTCGATACGTTGCCACGTGGCCACAATGGTTTTGTTGGACGCCTGCTGGATTTTTGTAATTGCTTCGAGAGCCGCCCGCGCTTCGGCGCGCCGCTTGGGATCCATCAGTGCTGCCGCATCCATGCCTTCGATAATCTTCAGGTGCGGCTCAATATCCTTTTCCGCCTGTTCGAGTTGCGCTTGCGCTTCGCCGATGGTTTTGTGCAACGATTGAATGCGCGCAAGATTTTCCTGTCCTTCTTTCAGTGCCGCTTCCAGTATTTTCCGCGCTTCCTGCCGGGCGCGGAGCGGATCGGTTTCGAAGGGAAGATTGCGCAGTGCCGGCACGTAGTATGCGAGAAGCGGACCCCAGATCGTCCAATTCGCCACGGTGGCGGCGCGGCCTTCGAGGAAATCAGAGATCACGCGCATGCCATCGGTGATTTCGCGCATGGCCGGCTGGATGTAGACGCCGTCGAGAAGGCGCAAGCTGACGCGCAGTTGCAGCGCCTCTGCGCGCATGTAGCGCAGATAATTTCGGACTGCCGCCACGCTTTTGACGCGCTGTTCCTGCAGGGATTTCTGCATGGCGGGATCGCCCGGGGTCATCTCCATCAATTGCAGGAAATCAGCGAAGACGACGGTTGCCTGGTTGCCGGTGAACACATTGCCGCGGGCATTCGGATTTTGCTGCAGGCTGTCGGCAACGCCGAGCGTTCCCGCAAACATGTGTGCCGTTGTCGTTTGGAACCCGAAGAGGTGCTCCTGCATGATGAGCTGCCCGATCTCCTGATGCTCGCGGAAGAGGCGCACCACCGTCTCGGACGGAATCTGCCCCGATCCGGCCTTCTTGATGATCTGATCCGATTCGCTCCGGCGGTGAGCCACGAGCATATTGATGTACGCGGCGTGCACCCGCCTTGCTTCGATGGGTTGCACTTCTCCTTCCGTCATCCCGATCGCGGTGAGTCCCTGGCGCAGTTGCTTCCGCTGGCCTTCGTCCGCGACCTGCCCAACCAGCCGTTCGATCGTCGAGGGATTATGGCGTGGAGGGCGCACGGTGGCTGTCGCTGCGAAGACGATGTCGCGCAAGCGTTGCTCCACGGGCGTGATCGTCATCAGCAGCGCTGCGGGCGGTAGATTCGCAACGTCCGCAGGCACGTCCACCCCCGCGGCAGTGGCGGCTTTGCGGGCGATTTCCAGCTGCGCTCGCGCCGCTTTCAGTTCTTTCTGGTGCGCCTCGCCCTGATTATTCTGGATGGAGAGGAAGTGTACCTGAATGACGCGGCCCCAGTACGGCATGAGCGCCGTGAGAACCCGCGCATCTTCCAGCAGGCGGGTCTCCACCGCGCGGTCGCGGTGAATGGCTGCCGCAGGGTGGTCTTCCAGAAATTTCACATACAAGTCGAACGTACTGATGAACTCGGTCGCTCCATAGATGTTCGTGAGCAGCCGCGTGACGTGCATGTTCGTTCCGGCTTCGATCTGAGCGCGGTTCGCAAGATTTGCAGGGAGACGCTCGCGCGTCAGGTAATACTCCAGCACCGTCGCCGTCATCTGCTGGTCCCAGCTTGCATTGGGGGCACGCGCGGCCGTGCGGCTTTGCTCCACAAGCTCGCGAATGTTTTTCTGATTAAGTTCCGGAACAACCGGCTGCGGACGACCGGGATCCGCCGACGGAGCAAGCGCATCCAGCCGGAAGAAGCGCGTGAGCACGTGTTCGCCCACGCGGGGCTGGGGCGGCTGGGCGCGGGGATCGTTCTGTAATGTCGAAAGACCCGACTGATTGCGGAGTTCCGTCACGGCTTTCCGCAGGACTGCGACCTCTACCGGCCGGTTTGCGCCTTCATTGGGACCTTCTTGTACCATTGTATATGTGTGTGTGAGATTTTTTAAAGCTCCTAATGGAAGTTTGTCAGAATCCCTGGAGAATATCGGCGCCCGGCAACGTCTGGAGCGACGCCGGTGCGGCGGGCATTTCCATCGCCGGGAAGAGTTGGCCCGCGCCGACACCGATGCGGTCCAGAAGGATTTCGCCGCCGCCGTACGCGGCTTCGGCTCCTTCACGCAACAAACCCACTCCCAAATATGCGGCTCCGGCAACGAGTGCCGCACGCGTAATCCATTTGGCCACGTCTCCGGCCGTCTCGCTACCCGTCACTTTCTCGGTACCCCACTTTGCCAATTGTGCAGGACTGTCGATCACAGTGCCGGCGACACTCAGCGCCGTGCCGGCTACTTCGCCGACTTTCGAGAACGCGCTTCCGACCCCACCCATGAAAGTCGTTTTCTGTATGTCCACATTCAGGTCGGCGCATTCTTCCTTCGTCAGACTTTCCACACCCTGCCTCTCCGCCTGATAACGCAACTCGTTCAGGTGCGCTTTTGTCGTTATTCCCACCTCGAGAGGCTTGTTTTTCGGGCTTGGGCCTTCGGCAATCGCGTCCTGGACCATAATCAGTACTGGGGAGGAAGGTTCATCGCGACGAGAAGTTCGTGGCGCACGAGCGCGTTCGAGACGAATATTTTCATGTCTTCGGGCGTCTTCAGCCCCCTGAGAAGCATCACATTCAGAATGTCCGAAAATGTCTGGGGACCCATCACATAATAGAGTTCAAGAATCTCGCTTTCCGGAACGGCCGAGAAATCCACCGAAGACGAAAGGGCAAAGAGATCATCCGGCCCTTTCATGCTCCGCGCCTTCTTCAGGGCCTTCAGCAGGGCCTTGTTTGAAATGTGCAGATTGCGCAGGCGCAACGCACGCTTTTCCGGCGTATCGGCAAACCTCAATGCTTCTTCCTTCACCGTCCATCCTTCGCGAAGCGACGCAGGCGACCCGGTGAAGAGTTTCTGTTCTTCGGCCGTGAGCAGAAGCGTCCGCTGCATGGTTGAGAGAGTAAGGCTTTGCATAGGGAATGTACAGATCGAAGTATTGTAGCAGAAAACATGATTGCGGTGAAGTCCATGAACACTTGCAACCCGAGAAATCGAGTATTCCCTTAGAGGATAATTTCTGGTATAATCGCCTGATATGTCAGAGTCCGCTTCCAACCCGGCCGCCCCTCCATTCGCGACAATGGACGGCGAGACGTTGCTGAAAGCGCTGCAGCAATACTGCGCCGATCAGGGGGCATCCGACATCCACCTGAGCCCGCAGAAGAACGGCGTGCGGCTGGAAGTGAGGCTCCACGGCGTGCTCCGTTCCATCGCACTGATTCCGCACGAGCGGTACGTCGATTTTCTGCGCCGCGTGAAGTTTGAATCGAAACTGAAACTGAACATCGTCACGCTCCCTCAGGATGGCCAATACACGTTCACGGCAGGGGAGTCCGCCGGAGCCAAACGAACCGTGAATATCCGCGTCGCCACGCTTCCTTCCCGCTTCGGCGAAGCCCTGACTCTGCGTTTACTGGATCCCATGCGCGGCATTCTGCCGCTGGAAAAACTGGGATTTCCCGCCGAGATCAAAGCGAAGCTGAATGAACTGATCGAACTCCCGAACGGTTTGATCCTCGTGACGGGCCCCACGGGTTCGGGCAAGACGACGACGCTCTACGCACTCCTCAGTACGATCATCGGGAAAGAACGGAACATTATCACGCTCGAGGATCCCGTTGAGTATGAACTGCCAGGCATCATTCAGAGCGAAATCGACGTAAGCCACGACTTCACATTCGCCAGCGGACTGAGGAGCGTCCTGCGCCATGACCCCGACGTAATCCTCGTGGGCGAAATCCGCGATCTGGAAACCGCGCAGACCGCGATCAATGCCTCGCTGACCGGTCACTTAGTGCTCTCCACGCTCCACACGAACTCCGCCATCGAAGCGATCCCGCGTCTGCTCTCGATGGGCGTGAGTCCGTATACATTCGCGCCCGCACTCCGCGCCATTCTTGGCCAACGCCTGATCCGCACACTCACTCCCGCATGCCAAAAGAGTAAGATCTGCGACGCAGGTTCCCACGACAGTTACGGCGGCCAGATGACGCTGCCCGAACTTCTGACAATAAGCCCCGCCATCCGGCAGCAAATACTGAGCTTCGAGCAAACCAAAGCCATCGAGGATCAGGCGAAAAAGGAGGGCTTTAAGACAATGAGGGAATGGGGGGACCAGTTCATAGGACAAGGAGTCACAACGAAGGAGGAGGTGGCGAGAGTGACGATGTGAAAAGCCAGCTTGTTAGCTGATTAGCTTTTTAGCTTAACTGAGCCAAAGGGAGAAGCTAGCAAGCTAACAAGCTAAAAAGCTAAGATTGTTTTTCGACACCCTCTGTCCTAGCATTACCTCCTTCCATGTACATGCGTCACCGTCACCGGCGTCATTTTCATTCAGGTACGCCCGAAACGGGAATGCCCCGCGTTGTGCGGGCCGCTTTGATTTACGGAGTTTTCTTGATCGTCCTCTACGCACTCGGCTCGTGGACGCTCGGCGCACTCGGGTTCGGCTCGGTTGCCGACCATCCGCCGGCCGTCCTCTTCACCGAACAAAAGGGGATTGTGAGCGTGAAGCTGCAGGGAGAAGACACACAGGCCGCCGAGAACGGGATGAATCTGTTTTCGGGGGACGGCATGTCGACGGGTCCCGGTGCTGCGGCATCGCTGCAGCTCTTCGAAAAAAGCTGGTCGAGGCTCGACCAGAATGCCGAACTGCAGATCACCGAGAGCACAAAGGCAAAAAAACAATCACGCCTGACGCTCACGCTGAGTAAAGGACGTCTGTGGACGGGAAGCCCCTCGTCCGGAAGCTTCACGGGCAGCGTGCTGCGCAGAATCGTGACGGCCGACGCCGTCTACGATCTTCCGACCGGAGCCGACGTGCTTATGACGCAGAATTCCATCTTTGTCTTCACGGCCGAAGGAAACGGGGTGACGGCGCACGTGAAGAGCCGCGACGATTTCACGGTGGGCGAGGGGCAGAAGTGGGTGCTGCCCGCAGGCGCACCGGTGCCGGAGGATCCGCTGACGTTGCGATCCGCCCTGTCGCCGACGGATCTGGTGACGCCGTTCGTGCTCGACAGCCGCCGGAAGCTGGGCTTCGGACATGCGGGGACGGCCGCCGGCAGCATCGAAGCGCTCACCCTCAGCTTTCCGCCTGTGGGGTACGTGCTGAAGCAGATGACGATGACAGTGCAGGGGACTGTGAGCGCAGACGTGCGCAAAGTGCTGATCAACGGACATGAGGCAACGATTGATCAGGCGGCCCGGAGTTTCGCGCAGGAAGTATCGCCGCCGCAGGGCGAGAAAAAGTTTGATCTGGAGGTAAAGGTAATCGATAGTGACGGCAATGCACTCGCGATCGTGAATCGCACCGTCACCGTGGCAATCGAGGCTCCGGCTCTTCAGTCGGCCCCCACCATCACCGCACCCGCCGCCGCGGGTGGCACGTACCGCACCGAAGCGGAGGAAGTCGTCTTGCGGGGCGTGGCGCCCGACGGTGCCGCGGGCATCATGGTGAACGATTACAAATTGCAGCTGTTTGATCCCGCCAAAGGAACCTGGAGTTACCTCGCAAGCCGGCGCCTGGGCAACATGAAACCGGGCGAGAATATCTATGACGTGTACGCACTCGACGCCGGCGGCGCCAAGAGCCCTCCCGCGCGCATCATGATCTTCATCGGTCCGGCAGACACGATGCCTGCAAATCCTTCATCCTCGGCTCCGGTGACAAGCAGCGGACCGCTCCCGAACAACGCGCCGCTCCTGCCCGGATCGCTCTCGGTGATCGCACCGACCGCCGGAACGTCGCATGCCGAAACGGGCACAGGCTTCCTGGTCGAAGGCCTCACATCCGGAAAGACGGCAACGATGTGGGTGAACGATTACAAATTGCAGCTCTATAAGTCCGGCAAGACGACGTGGAACTATATCGCCTCCGTCGAATTCGCAAACCTCAGGCGCGGGACGAATACCTACGTGATCGTCGCACGCGACCGCGATAACAAGATTCTGGACAAGATGACGTACACGGTGGAGTTGAAGTAGTAGTGAGGAGCTACTGCCGCTTCCTCACGACCGCAAATGCCGTGGCGTTGTTCGGATCGTGATGCACGCCCAGAAAGGCTGCCACCAAATTTATAGAAAGGCAGGCTTTCTGCCTGCCCCCTGAGTAGAAAGAGGCTGAGCTGCAAGGAGCGGCCTTTCTGGCCGCTGAGATGGCGCTCAGTTTCAAGAAATAGTCTTTCTGGCCGCTGGGAAAGTGCTGAGTTTCTGAATTTAGATTTTCTGGCAGTTGAGATAGTGCTCAGTGACTATCATCCAAAAAAAGTTCTGCCCGCTGAGAAAGCGGATCAGTAGCAGCATTTTCCTAAGCACCCTCCCACCCGATCCCGACTTTCTTCATCTCCTTCAAAAACAGTGAGGGAAGCGCCGCCTTTGCCTGATGTGTTTTCCCGTCGGCAGGGGACTCGAAGCTCAGTTTCCATGCATGCAGACAGAGTCCTTCCACGTTGATGGAAAGCTTCGCACTCGCAGGCGTTTCGTACGAGGGATCGCCGAGGACGGGGTGGCCGATGGCGTGCAGGTGCACACGCACTTGATGTGTGCGGCCGGTGTGGAGATCACATTCCAGCAGCGCCGCGGACTTTCCGTCAGCCAATACTCGATACGTCGTCTGCGCCTCGCGCATGCGCCCCACTCCGCGCACCGACATCTTCGTGCGGTCATGCGTGCTCCGCCCGATGGGGGAGTCGACGGTGGCGGTTTCGTGCTCGGGAACTCCCGAGACAAGTGCCAGATATTTTTTTTCGATCGTTCTTGATTCAAATTGTTTCTGCAGCGTGAGATGCGCTTTCTCACTCTTCGCGATCAACAAACACCCCGTTGTTTCTTTATCGAGGCGATGGACGAGAACGGACGCTTCATGAAATTTAATTTTCTTCTTCTTGAACAGGAACGCGATCCCCGAAAGCATTGTCACCTCATTTGGCTCCATCCCCGCACCGGGATGCACGGCCACTCCCGCAGGTTTATCGACCACCATGCACGCATCATCTTCGTAGAGAATCGACAAATGGAGATCAACAGGCGCGATCAGCGACTCTTCCGTCGGGAGTTCACCCGTCACGGTGACTGTGTCCTCGGGCTCCAGTACATGCGACGCTTTCTTCTTTTTCTTGCCATTCACGCGCACGAGCCCCGCATCAATCATTTTCTGTGCCTTTGCACGGCTCAGGACTCGTCCTTCCGATGCCAAAAAGGCGTCGAGGCGTTGAGGGGCGAGGGCGGACCATTCGGACATGCCTGCATTGTGCAGTGTTTGACAGCTCTTTGATAGTTGCAGGAACCATTGCTTTTCACTCATCAATACGATGGGATATGTCTACCCCTGTGGTAGCCGTGCTTTAACCCGGGCGTGGAAGGGGACGTAGCCCAGGACGGGCTACAAGACAGAGCTTAATCATGTGGCTCTGTGCTACCGGGCGAGAGGTGTGCTGTTTCGCAGCCCCTCTCGCTTTTTTCGGTGTTGATCATTCTTGACTCATCAATTCAAACGGGTGACTATACGAGTCTTCTCGCCGGCTCACATTCGGCGGCGAGGGGCGCGGCCCCATCCCCCACCCCGGGGCTGTTAATGGAGAAAGGAAGCTCCAAGATCTCAAATCGGCGGGCCGCAAGGCCAGCCGGATCAAGATAGAGGAATCCGTTCTCCGAGCGGTGGGCAGACACGGTTGTCTGCCCGAGGCGGCAGGAACCTTGACCCACAAGGATCTCCTGCCGCTTTTACATTTCGCAAAGTATTTTTCATGAGTAGAATCGCGGCCCCTCAAGCAGACTCCCTCTACGAGTCGGGAGCGAGGGGAGCGGCTTCTCCCGGGACCGAGAGCCGCTATCTGCAGGGCGCAGGGAGGATGGGGATTCTCTCTGCGTCTGACAACAACCGGTGGCCATTCGCACGGCCGCCGATAACCCCGACAGGTGAGGCTCACCCCTCACCTGTCTATTTCAAAGAGGCTATACTGTCCGTCCTCCTTGGCAGCCGTGGAAGCGCGGTGGAGGAAGGCTTTCCTTTCGAAAGCCTCATACCGGAATCCGGTGTCGCCCTCTTCAATGATTCCGTTCTGCCGGCCGGAGTTGAGTTCATATTTTTTCATCTCAGCTCCGGTTTTTTTGTGCGGCGCTCCGGAGTACACTTACGTGCATGAGCAGTAATGACCTCCTCACGCGCCGCGTCGCCAAAGTGATCCCTAAGGATCTTGCGGAAGAAAAACTGGCTTCCGGAAAAAAACTGCGCGTCTACTGGGGGATTGATCCCACCGGAACGCGCATGCACATCGGGCACACGATTTCGATGCGAAAGCTGATGCAATTCGCCAATGCGGGACACCACGCGATCCTGATCATCGGAAGTTTCACCGCAATGCTCGGGGATCCGTCCGATAAAGATTCGATGCGGAAGCCTTTGACCAAAGAGCAGGTGGAGAAGAACTTCGAGTCGTACAAGCAGCAGGCGGCGAAAGTTCTGGATTTCTCGAAGATCGAAGTGCGCTACAACCACGAGTGGCTGAGCGAACTGAAATACGAAGACATCATGAAGCACGCGAGCCTGTTCACCGTGCAACAAATGGAGCAGCGCGATGCATTCGAGAAGCGCATGAAGGCGGGAAGTCCGCTGGGAGTGCACGAATTCCTGTATCCGATGATGGTGGGATACGACTCCGTAGTCCTCGATGTTGATTTTGAACTCGGCGGCACGGATCAGGAATTCAACATGCTCGCGGGCCGCACGATGCAGAAGGCCTTCGGCAAACGCGACAAGTGCGTGCTCACAACGCCGCTCATCGAAGGCACCGACGGTCGGTTGATGAGCAAGACCTACGACAACTGCATCTGGCTGGAGGATTCCGCCGACGAAATGTACGGCAAGCTGCTGAGCATTAAGGATGACCTGATCGTCACGTATCTGGAGTGTGTGACGGAGATGCCGATGGAAGAAGTAAAGGAGATCGAGAAGTCACTGAAAAAAGATCTGAATCCGAAAGAAGCCAAAGTGCGGCTGGCGAAAGAAGTGGTCACGCTCTTCCACGGTGCAAAGGCCGCGACGGATGC
>CAZXIO010000032.1:9395-13625 GCA_964640805.1 uncultured Candidatus Peribacteria bacterium | reverse complement strand
TCCACTTCTTCGCTGCGCACGATCAGGCGATGTTCTATACTGCAATCCCGTCTTTTTTTATCTCCTGAGCCAATGTCGAGTACTTGTCTTCGAGATGCTCGGGATAGAACCAGATGGGTTGAAGTTTATAGCTGATGGGATATCGCAATTTCCGAATGTCGTGCATCTCCTGTAAACGATCCCCTCTGAATGACTTACCCACTACGGCTATGTCCACGTCACTCTGATCATGCATTTCATTCCTGGCGACGGAACCGAACACAATGAAAGCCGACATGGGTATATGAGCCTCCTGCAATGACTGCTTGTATTTCCTTGCCAAAGCGAGAGCTTCTTCTTGTGTCATGATCCAAACAGGGTAGCAAGAATTTGGTCAGTTTTTTGTAACCATTTCTCCGCATTGCTTACTGTTGCATGCAAAGAAAACCATTTCTCATCGCCATAGCGAGAAAGAATGGCGAAATTTGTAATTTCCTCAAAATCATCTCGTTCATCCTGCTTTCGGGTGCCTTCCAACGTGTCGGCCAGCTCATTCAGGTCGTGCGTAAATGGCGCAGCTGCATCTTTTTTCAGAATATACCGGGCCTTTAGAGCCAATTCCAAAGCCAAGTGACAATGGAAAAGAACTTCGCCGCACAGATCAGCGTCGCGCTTTTCGAAGAGAATACGTGCGGCTTTCAGTTCCGAACGCGCTCTCTGTTGCCAGTGGGTGGCAGCCTCATCCTGCGTCATACTGTCAGTATACCACTCCGTTTCATCATATACATCAAATCGGCAGCGCCTCCAGCGGCACACTCCGCACAATGTTCTCCTTCGACCGCTCGCCCGGTTTGAGCGTTTCGCCTGTGACCGGATCCACCTCTTCGGCTCTCACAATCAAGCGTCTGAGAGTCGTGCCCACCGGCGTGCAGGTCATCAGTGTTCCCATGCGGGCTTCAGCGGGCTGGTCCAGAACGGAGACATCGGACGGTGACACTTCTTTCTTCCAGCGCACAACGTAGCGGTGCTTGTCGCCGCCGTAGTACACCCAGTACTCATCGCCCACCTGCAGTTCGCCGAGGCGCGCAAAGACGGTTTTGTACTCTCCCGATTCCCACGGGTAGTAGGAGCTGTGTCCCGTCACAAAGAAGTTTCCGGCTTGTCCCGGACGCGCGGTGCCGGGGTAATGCACCACGCCGTTTTTGAGCGCGTCCTGAATGTCGGTCTCTACCTGCGGCCAGTCTTGGCGAAGCAGTGCGGCGGTGGAGGGTTGTTCAAGCGGTACATTGAGGCCCAACTTCGGGATGATCATGCGGTCATCGGGCGGGCCGACGGGCGGCAGGTATGCGAGCAAATCTCCGCGTTCTTTTGCATCGGCCGTGAGGAGCGCCGTAACGGGGTCATCCTCCATCGCGGCCGAGACGCCCATCGACGGGCCGTCGACGGTGGGGCCCTGCAGGAAGCCATCCACCTGCGCCGAGGCGATCTGCCAGAAGCTCTGGTAATTGAGTGCGGTGAAGAGGAATACGAAGATCATCGCGAACGTGCCGCCGAAGCGGACCATATCGAACACGAAGAGCGATCCGCGGCTGTATTCCTTCAGTTGCTTTTTGCGCCCCGGCACCCAGACGGGTTGGGTGATGAATGTGACTGACCGTAACGCGCCGTTTTTGATTGAGTAGCCGAGTCGCTGCAATGTGCTTAGGTGACGCTCCGGACTCACTGTGTATCGGTATTGATCGAGGCCGTCGTGCACGGCTGCGCGCGTGAAGGCGGCGACGCCGGAAATCATCACCCGTGCGGGCTCCAGTGGATGCAGGGGATCTTTTTCGGTGATGATCCATGCGTCCTGAACCTGATTTTCCAGCCGGGGGTGGTCCCTCGTTACGAAATCGGCTCCCTGCCCGTCCGGCAGGCGGGCGCCGATTTCTACTCGGCATGACATCTCTGAACTCTCAGCATTTCCGAGGATAATATCTCCGTTTGCATCGTATCGTGCGCGGCGGTTTTTCGGGCTCGGAGACATCGGGATAGTATAGCAGAAAAATGGCTACGGTGTAAGGAGAGTAGGCAATACTAGCACGTCGCTATTTTTCAGCAAATAACGCCTCCTCCCACCACTTCTTCGCCTCTGTAGAGCACCAGCGACTGCCCCGGCGCCTGCGGGTGTTGGGGAGAGTCAAATGTGAAGATTCCGCGGTCATTTTTGAGGGTTAGTCGGCCGTGCAGACGACTACTCAGCGATCGCGTCCGGCATTCAAACGCAGCAGGGGAATTCTCCTCCGGTTTCCACGAGATCCACCGCACATCGCTCAGTTCCACCGACTCTATTTTTTCCTTGCCCTTTTCTTCCACAATCAATCGATTGTGACTTGGATCTTTTGCCACCACTTCGAGCGGGATCTTGAGTCCGCCGATGCCGAGTCCGCGGCGCTGGCCCACCGTGTAGAGCGACAGCCCATCATGCCATCCGACCATCTGACCATTTCTGCGGACGATCTCTCCGGGCACCATCGCCTGTTTCAAATGTCTCTTCAGGAATTCCTCCGGTGACTTTTCCGGGAAGAAGCAGAGGTCCTGACTCTCGCGGTAATATTCATCGAACGGCACGCCGAAGGTCTTTGCGAGTGCGTAGACTTCGCGTTTCTGCATTGCTCCGAGCGGAAACATCGCGTGTTTCAGTTGTTCCTGCGTGAGCCCGTACAAATAGTAGCTTTGGTCCTTCGCCCGGTCGACGGCCTCGAGGAGGAGGTGGCGATCGGATCTGTCGGCGAGTCTTTCCTTTGCAACTCTTGCATAGTGTCCCGTTGCCAGACGTTCACAGCCGAACTCCTTCATCAGTTCGATCAGCTTCCCGAACTTGATTGTGCGGTTGCAGCCGATGCAGGGGTTGGGAGTCAAACCTTTCCGATAACCCTCAAGAAACGGATCGACGACCTCGCGCTTGAATTCCTGTTCCAAGTCGACGATGTGAAACGGAATCTTCAGTTGCTTTGCGACAAACTGAGTACGAGATGCCGTCTGCGCATTGCAGCACTTGCTCGGGAGGATCTCGGCGAGTGCGGGCGCCAGTGGATCACTCCACAGCGTAAAGCGGACTCCAATCAGTTCATGCCCCTGCGAATGCAGGAGATGAGCAACGGTTGAGGAGTCGATTCCGCCGGATAGTGCTGCTAATATTTTCATGAGATGTACAGTATGCATCATCAATTACCGCAGCGGAATGAGTAAGTTTTAGCACTATCGGATGTCCTATACCTGCTACAATCGACTCATGCCTGACAACCTCTCCTCCTTCATCGCCCACGCCCGTTCCAAAGGAATGGATCATCAGACCATTCGCATGATTCTGCTTTCTGCGGGCTGGAAAGAAAAAGACGTGTCGCAGGCGCTGGCTTCCGAGTCACTCGATATCGCCGTGCCATTGCCTCCTGATGTTGGCTCCGCACGTGACGCATTCTTCCATCTGCTCAGCTTCAGCGCGCTCACTGCCACTGTCCTCAGCCTGATTTTCCTTTTCTTCGACTACCTCAACCGTCTCCTGCCTGACGCTGCATTTGCTGATTACTATTACGGCTCTGTCGATGTGTCGTCGATCCGGTGGGAATTGGCTGTGCTGATCGTCTCGTTTCCGCTGTTCCTCTGGATGGGTCGGGTCTTGCAGGGAGAATACAGAGCACATAACGAGAAGCTGGCCTCGGGCGTTCGCCGCTGGCTTACGTACCTGACGCTCTTCGTGACCGCCTGCACGCTGATGGGCGATCTAGTCACGCTGATTTTCTCGCTGCTGCAGGGCGAAATCACGGCACGCTTCCTGCTCAAGGTCATTGCGATCTTCATTCTAACGGGATTGCCGTTCTCGTATTACTTCCATGTACTCCGCTTGCCGGCTGAATCGTTTGCCCGCAATGTCGCGCACAAGATTTTTCTCTGGATCAGCGTGGCGATTGTCGCCGTCGGGGTTGTAGGAGGATTCATGATCACGGGCAGTCCGTTGCAAGGCCGTGCTGAACGGTTCGATGAAGAACGCTTGAGTGATCTGCAGAGCATCAATAGTGAGATCATGAATATCGTCTACCAAAACCAGCGTGGCATGCCGTTGCCGACGCCGCCGAAACTCCTGAAGCCGCTTCCGAAGACGCTGCAGGAAGTGGTTGAGAATGCGACGTATCAGAAGTTGCGCATCATGGATCCCGAAACGAGCGTGCAGTACGGGTATCGGGTGACCTCGGATCACGAGTATGCCCTGTG
>CAZXIO010000032.1:2850-9295 GCA_964640805.1 uncultured Candidatus Peribacteria bacterium | reverse complement strand
AAAGGACGCATTCACACTTCCACTGTCACCGTTGCGATACTTCCAGAAGCCGAGGAGGTCGACATCGTCATCAATCCCAACGACCTCCGCATCGATACCTACCGCAGCGGCGGCGCGGGCGGCCAAAACGTGAACAAGGTCGAGACGGCCGTGCGCATCACGCATATTCCGACGAGTACCGTCGTCGCGTGCCAGACGGAACGCAGCCAGCTCAAGAACCGCACGCTTGCGATGAGTCTGCTCCGGTCACGTCTCTACGCCGCCGAGCAGGAACGCAAAGCAAAAGAACGCGGCGAGCTCCGGTCTGGCCAAGTGGGCACCGCAGACCGCAGCGAGAAGATCCGCACGTATAACTTCCCGCAGGACAGGGTCACCGATCATCGCATTGGCGAGAACTTCAGCAATCTTCCGTCGATCATGGAGGGAAACATCGGGAAGATGGTCGATACGATCAGATTGAAAGATGAGGAGCAGAGATTGGCCTTGCTGGAGAGGAAATAACTGAGTATGTAATTTGATCAAATGTCTCGCAATTTGCTCATCATTTCGATTCTACTTTGAATCAAATCCTCAGTTCCGATGTCAGCTCTGAATCTCACAGGCCCCCTCACCTGTTCACACAATTTCTGAGCGATCGCTTCCGCCTCCGCGATCGTCTTTCCCATGCCGACGATGCCCGCCGTGCGTGAGCCGCCGAGCAGGAATTTACCCGATTCATCTTCGGTGATGTCGCCAAAATAAATCCGCGCGTTTGGCGGTATCGAAGGGAAGCTGACCTCCTGTCCTTTCTCCGTCTTCGCGTCGGGGTAACTTTTTGGGACGATGTATTTGCAGACCGTTGCGAGATGATCGAATGTCGCCATCCCTGGACTCAATTCACCGCTGATGATGCCCTGACAGAGCTCAACAAAGTCGGAATTGAGGAGCGGGAGGATATTCAGGGCCTCGGGATCGCCGAAGCGGGCATTGTATTCAATCACCTTCACACCGACTTTCGTGGCGATGAAGCCGCCATAGAGAATGCCTTTGTACGGAGCATTGCATTCCTTCATCAGCGCCTCCGCAGTCAGCCTGTTGATCTCGGACGCACGTTTGAGGTCAGCTTCTGTCAGGAACGGGAGGGAGTGATTTGCATCAGAATATGTTCCCATGCCACCGGTGTTCGGTCCGGTATCGCCGTCATAGGCTCGTTTGTGATCCTGCACGGCCGGCATATCCACCGTCACGGCTCCCGACACAAATGAAAGCAGACTGAATTCGACGCCGATCAGTTTTTCTTCGATCACCACTTTACCGCATTCATCCAGACACTCAATGGCATAAGCAACTCCCTCACCAATCGACTGCAGATGCTCCCCGCTCACCTTCACGCCTTTGCCGCCCTTGAGTGCGTCGTATTTCACGACGTAGTTGCCGTGTAGTTTTTGATCAATATATGTGTACAGAGATTTACCCTGATCAGACTGCTCTTTAGTAAATACTCTGAATTTTGGTGAGGCGTTAATTCCATACTTCATCAGCAGATCGCGCGTGAAGCCTTTACTGCTTTCGATGCGCGCGAGTGATTTCAGAGGCGCGACGCTCGGGATGCCGATCTCCATCAGTGCATCGGCAAGACCTCCGCCGATGGGATCATCGGGTCCGATGAAGGCGAAATCAGGCTTCACCTTCTTTGCAATCTCCAACAGCGGCGCAAAATCCATGATGTTCATCACGTACTGCTCGCTGCAGATCTTGCGGAGTCCCGGATTACGCGTCGTGCAGATATTGATGATTTCCGGATGATGCTTGCTCCGTGCCAAAGTCTCCCCGATCGCATGGCCGCGCGCGGAGGATGTAATGAGGAGGATCTTCATACAAGCGTCATCATTTTGTACTGATCGCCGGAGACGGCGTCTCCTTCACCGGTGTAATCGTCACGCGTCTTGTTCCGCGTGCTACCCATTTTTTTGAGCATCTTCGGCGTCACTTCGGGCGTCGGGTACTTGCCGGTGAAGCACCCTTCACTGAACTGCTTGATGCGCGGGTTGCCGCGCCGTATTGCATCGTGCAGGTCTTCGATGGTGGTGTAGAAGAGCCCGTCGGCGCCGATGGCTTTGCGCACTTCTTCGATCGAATGGTCGCTCGCGATCAGTTCGCTCCTGGTCGGCAGATCGATTCCGTACGGATCGGGGCCGATGATCGGCGGGCTTGCCGACGCGAAATACACCTTCTTCGCGCCCGCCTTGCGCGCCATCTCCACGATCTTCCTGCTCGTATTGCCGCGCACGATGGAATCATCCACAAGCAGAACGCTGTTGCCTTTGAATTCCAGATCGATCGGGTGCAGTTTGAAGTTGAGTGAGCGTTTGCGCAGGCTCTGCCCCGGCATGATGAACGTGCGGCCGATGTAGCGGTTCTTCACAAAGCCCTCGCGGTAGCGGATCTTGAGCTTGTCGGCCAAGCCTGCCGCCGCCGGACGTCCCGTATCGGGGATGGGAATGATGGAATCGATGTGGATGCCGCTCTTCCTTATCTGCCGCGCCAGTGCCTCGCCCATGCGCACGCGCGCTTTGTACACGTTCACGCCGTCGATCGTGGAATCGGGAGCGGCGAGGTAGACCCACTCAAAAATGCAGGGCGAAAGTATCCCCTGACGGACAACGCGTGAGTGCAGACGGTTGTGGCGGTCGATGAACACCACTTCACCCGGCCGGATATCACGAATAAATTCGTAATCGAGCGCATTGAAGACGGTGTTTTCCGACGCGATCATGTATTCCTCCTTCATGCCGAATTTGCGCTTACCCAGCTGCAATGGGCGTATGCCGTATGGATCGCGAAAACCCACGATGCCGTGTCCGCCGATGAGAGCAACTGCCGAATAGGCGCCTTTCGATCGGCGGAAGACGGTCTTCACGGCGCGGAAGATGTGCTCGGGCGTGAGCTTGCTCGGCCGCTGCTTTCGCAGAGCCAGTGAAAAGACATTCAGGAGCACTTCGGAATCTGAATTGGTATTGAGGTGCCTGTAATCCTGTTGTTTGATTTCTTTGGCCAGCTGATCGGCATTCGTCAGGTTCCCGTTATGGGCCAGAGCGATGCCGAAGGGGGAATTGACGAAGAAGGGCTGCGCTTCAAACTCACTGCTGCAACCTGCCGTGGGGTAGCGCACGTGCCCGATACCCATGGGGCCCCTGAGACGCGTGAGCGACGAGGTGTGGAAGACGTCGCGCACCATGCCGTTGCTCTTCTTCAGATGGAATTGGTTGTCGTACGTGACGATGCCGGCAGCGTCCTGCCCGCGGTGCTGCAGCACGATGAGGCCGTCATACAGGTCCTGAATGACGTCGCGATAGCCGGAGACTGCAATGAGACCACACATAGGATTAGAAGAGGGCGGGGATACTTCCCCGCCACAACACGAAGAACATGGCTTTGCCCGCGAGGGGAAAAGCCGAAATTACAGTGGCAGGGGTTTCCACGGACGAATTCTACCCGCAATTGCTTCTTCCGCAAGCTTCTATGCGGCTTTTCTGAGACCCGTATATTCCTGCAATTCTTTGATATTGTCTTTCATTACGAGTATTTCTTCTCTATTTGCACTCCGTTGGTTGAAACGATCCTGTTCGATCATGAAATCAAAATGAAGCTTCATATTTTGTTCTGTACTCTTCAGTTCATTTGTAAATTTGTCTTCCAGAGTATTAAATCGAGAATCAGTGCTTTCCGAGAAAAAATCAATCATTTCAACGATCTGAGCGATATCCTTCTTCGTCGCCGGTGCAGCCATGTCGGTCGTCATAAATATGAGGGGAAAAGAATGGTCCCCCAGTATCCGAAAGTCCATTGAAAGATGAAAGAAGTTGTTGAGTGGATTCTTTTGAGCGTCTCAAAATTTACTTTGCTGGAAGCCAAAGTCGGAAGTTTCTTTCGTGAAGAAACCTACCCCTCAATCTGACGTTGCTTGGCTCTGACCGTGTTCCTGATCAGACTTGCTACCGTCAGCGGCCCGACGCCGCCAGGTACGGGTGTGATGGCCGAAGCGACTTCCTTCACGGCGTCGAAATCGACGTCTCCGATCAATTTGCCGTCTACGCGACTCGTTCCCACGTCGATGACGATTGCGCCTTTCTTCACCATGTCCTTTGTGATCAGTTTGGGCTTCCCGACCGCGCTCACGAGGATATCGGCTCGAAGCGTATGCGATGCGAGATCTTTCGTAAACGCATGACACACCGTCACTGTCGCATTGCGGTTCAGGAGCATCACGGCAAGCGGCTTTCCCACAACATTGCTGTGGTTCACGATCACGACTTCTTTTCCTTCCACGTTTCCGAGTCCGTAGAAATCCAGCAGCTCGATGATGCCCGAGGGCGTGGCGGGAGGCAGGTGCTCAAATTCTTTTGCAAGCAGCGTCTTTCCGATGTTGTAGGCCGTGAAACCGTCGACGTCTTTCTTCGGATCGATCTCGCGGATCACTTGCGGCACGAATTTTTGCAAGTGACCCGGCAGCGGCAACTGCACGATGAAACCCGTGACGTCGGGATCATTATTCAGTTTTTGAATCACGCTGAAGAGCGCATCTTTCGAGGTATCGGCTGGAAGATGCACATGTTCGCTGCGCATCCCGACGACGACGCAGCTCTTGAGTTTCTGTTTGATATAACTCTCACTGGCAGCGTTGTCGCCCACCTGCACGATCACCAATTTGGGGTCGAGCGCTGCTACTTTTGTTTTCAGCTGCTCAAACATCTTCTCTGCCACCGGAGCGCCCGTGAGGAGTTGAGCAGTCATGAGTGCATCATATTTGATCTTCCCTATGAGCAAAAGGCGAAACAGGCACAGAATCCACTATCCAAAGTGCATGTAATATGATAACATATTTACGAAATATGTCTCTTACTCCATCCATGCAGCCCGGACGCTTCCAGCATCCACGTGATTATTTCATGCTGATGCCGCCGATTACGCTGCAAGCGGCGCTCGATTTACTGGAGGGACAAGCCGGCAAGGAGCGCGAGGCCATGCGAGGAGTGGTCAAAAGTGTTCTTGATGAAAATTGGTCCGATTGGGCACAGCATAAGAATGATTATCTCGGAATTCTTCATGATGTGATTTTGAGCAAAGTGAAAGCAATGCGAGCGGATGCTCCTTCGAAGTTAAAGCCCCATGCCCCTACGCGCGAGATCTTGAATATGATTGTCGGTAAAAAATAAAAAAACAGTCGGGGAATTTCCCAACTGTCTTTTTTGCTCATTGACTATTGTAAGTTCAGTTTCCCTTCCTCTTTCACCGTGGTCTCGGCATTGCTCTTGAGCTGCGTATCCGAGATCGTGAGCAGTGAATTGCCGATGCGCACGATGCGCTGCACATCCCGGTCGCCGCCATACCAATAGCTGCCTGACTTCATGAACTGGTCACTATTGTCGTAGTGCGTGATGGTACCGCGGAGTTTGAAACCGTTCGGGCTGATGTCGTACACGTATGCGCCTTGGAACACGGGGTTGCCGTCGGCACTCTTGGCCGAACCGTCGGGTCGCTTCGTCACAAGGACCGGAAAGGCGAGGAGGTTTCTGTCCTGCTCGAAGAGGAGCGCTTTGTGATCACTCAGCAGAGGACTGTCCGAGCCGCGGTCACCGATGATTGCGACGGCCTTTTGCTTGGGATTACTGACATCAGTGACGTCAAACAATGCCATCTTGAGCCCCTGCACGGCGGTGTAGTAGATGGCGTCGCCGCTGTGCACTTTATCGGCATCGATCGATTCATCGGCGTCTTTGCCGAAGCCGATCACGTAATTCTCGCCGTACGGGTGCAGGTAGTTGCTGAAACCGGGGATTTTGAGGTTGCCGAGGATCTTCGGATTGCGCGGGTCTTTGAGGTCGATCACGAAAAACGGATCGATCTGCTTGAAGGTGACCATGTAGGCTCTGCCACCCGCGAAGCGCACGGAGTAGATGGTCTCGCCGGGGGCGATGCCCGTCACGGCTCCCGTCTGCTGCAGATCCATATTCAGCACGTACAGATCATTCTCGGATGTCTGTTCACCGCTCTTCCAGTCTGTCTGCGTCGTCGCGATGCGGAAGGTGGATCCATTCTCATCCATCGAGAATTGGTTGAGGATGTGGCCCGCCACGTCGCCCTGCGCCCTCAGCTCCACTCCGCCGTCGGTGAATGCAAAACGGTAGAGGTGGGTCTTCTCCCGGCTTTCGGAATTTGCCGAATCCCACACGTACGAGAAGCGGGGCGTGGCAACGTAGAGGTTACTGAGCGAGGCGTAGACGTTCTGTGCATTGCCGAGCACGACAGTCGTCTTGACGTCTTTTTTCAGATCATCGGTCGGGACCACCGCCACCGTCATGTATTCGGGGGAGGGGACATGCGGCAAAATCGCGATTCTGTTGCACGGCGCGAGGTCGGCAACTTTCCCCGTCTTCGAATCTTCAAACTGCGGGACGAGGCTCGG
>CAZXIO010000032.1:0-2750 GCA_964640805.1 uncultured Candidatus Peribacteria bacterium | reverse complement strand
GCCCGGAACGACCATTTTTGTCTGCACTCCGTCCCTCAACATCGGCATCGGTCCGTCCCAGTATCCGTTCGTCGTTCCCACCACAATCAACGTGCCGTTCTCCACATAGAGTTCGGTCACGCTCATCCCGTCATTCTGTAGATCAATAGTGCTCTCGACTTTCATCGATCCCGCTGGCTGTGTGCGAATGATGCGGATGACGGGTTTCTGGCGGCTCACCGCATACAGGAATGTCCCGTCAGTTTTGACGATATCGCCTTCATCGACACCTTCCACCTGCACGTTCGTCTGCGAGTAGCCGCCGTCGCCTCCTCCCCCCGTCTTCTCAGCCGCGGCGGGCATTGCCGTAGGCGCGGGGGCACCGGCTGCATCCTCCATCATCATGGTGCGCATATAGACCGGTTCGCTGGAGCGTTGTGCTGACGCGAAGGCCTGCAGTTCGGCGCAGGACTCGGCGTATTGGACGTCGTCCGAGGCAGTGTTGATGCTGAGGGTTGGATTTTTGAGGTTGAGGAGTCCTTTGCTCGGCTGATCCGTCTTCCCTTCGCTGAGTCTCCACATCATCTCGGCCATTTCGCCGCGCGTGAGCGGAGCGTCCAGTTTGGCGACCGACGGTGGGATTGCTTTCGATGTCTCCAGCGCCGTCACATATTTTTCGTACCACTCGTCGCCACTGTCCTGCACCTGCTGCTTGTACGCCAGCGTCATGATTTTGGCACCTTCGCTGAAGTTGATATCGCGTTCGGGGTGAAATTTTCCGTCAGGATAGCCCGCGACGATCCCGATGGCGCTCGCGCGGCACACCACGGTGGCATACCACTGATTTGTGGAGTCGGGGAAGCAATCGTACACGTTCGGATCATTATTTTTGCCGATATCGGCATTCACCGTTGCGCGCATCACGATGGTCAAAAACTCGGCCCGATTGATGCGGTTTCCCGGCTTAAAAGTTCCGTCGGCGTATCCCTGCACTGTTCCCTTCTGCTGCAATGCGTCAATCGCATTCGAATATTGCGCGGAGGCTTTGACGTCGGAAAACGCGAGCACGTGGACGGGCGCCAGCGTCATGAGTCCGCAGAAAGCCGTGAATGAGGCAATGAATGGTCTCAGAGAATTCATATTGCGGTTGGGGAAGATAGTGAAAGGCTCTTGTACGTCATCTTAACGATCAGGCAGGAGATTGGTTACAGGCATTGCTTGACTATCTCGATGATTTCCGCGGCGGCAACGGGCTTGTCTTTGGACGTATCCACGCTCCTGATTTCGGAATTTTCCTGCGCCATGCGCTCATAGCCCTCGTGGATGCGCTTCTGGAGCTCACGGCTGTGGAATAAGTCATTCTCCTTACGATCGGCCACACGTCCCACCGAGACCTCGAGCGGCGGCAGCGTGAAGATGATGCAGTCGGGCTGCAGAAAGTTATTGTTGAGCATCTGCAGCACGTCTGCGGGCACGCCCTGCGCTTGGGCATACACAATCGTGGAGGGATAGTACCGGTCGCAAATCACCGTCTTGCCCTGCCGGAGCGCGGGTTCCACGATCGTTTCGATGTGCCAAGCGCGGTCGGCGCAGAAGAGCAGCTGCAGTGCCATGGGGGTAAGCGGTGCCTTCGCAGTCAATTTTTTGCGAATCCACTTGCCGATATCGCCTTGGCTCGGCTCGGCTGTGAGCAGTACGTCATGCCCTTCTTTTTTTAAATGCTCCGCGAGGAGTGTCGCGTGCGTGCTGGTGCCGGCTCCATCGGGCCCATCGAGTACGATGAATTTTCCGCGCATGAGTAGAGCGTACATGATCAATCAGCCGGATGTCACCCTGAGCCTGCGAAGGGTGTCTATGGTTCGCAAGCTCACCATGACACCGCATCAGTACGCCGGCCTCATCTCCGCAGGCGTTGGCACACGGAACAGCAACTGCACATGCGTATGCTTCCCGAAATCATTTTCGATCGCGGCCTCGTGTCCGTCACTGTGGTACGCGAGTGAAATCCATGAGCCCGTTTCCGTCGTGGTGTCGGCAGGGGCGGGGAAGCTGATCGTGCCGTCGAATTGGCCCTTCTTGTTCATCACGATGGGATTGCCGGGTTGGCCCGCAGGCATGCAGGGTTTGTCGATGATCGCAGTTTTCGATATGCGTGAGCACCAGAGCGAGTACTTTCCATTATTCATCAATTGCCAGAAGGAGACCTTCAGCGACGCAATGCCGTCCTTCACGCTGTACCGCCCGATTCCCTGTCCGCTGGTCCACTGTTGCAGCGCAATCCTGAGCGACACTCCCGGCTCGAACGGGCCTTGCCAGTCCTTCGATGTTTTATACGGATCGTGAGGCAGTGCATTCTTCGCGCTCATCACGCGTTGCTGATACGTGGCAACCATCTTCTCCGGCTTTTCCATGTTCTTCACCTCAAAGCGATAAATGCTCGAAGATCCCCGATGGGGCTCGATGAATACATCCTGTTCGGGGAAGCCGAGGCCGGTGTAACTTTTGAACGTGACGTTTGTGGAGAGAATGTTGGAGACAGGAGTCGGGGTTGGTGGGGCTGACGGAGTTGGCGTACATGAAATAAGCGCCAGTGCCATCAGGGCAGGTCCAAACGCCGTCAATGATCGAAAGGACATAGGGGGAGTATGGACTGAGGTTCTGGTCCGCTCAAGAACTTCCAAGATGATTGTATGGAAGCCAAAAAGTCTTTGCTGGAAATTTTTTGTGGTTGAACTCACATTGAGGGACAGAATTCGGACAGTACTGTGAGG
>CAZXIO010000031.1:0-14337 GCA_964640805.1 uncultured Candidatus Peribacteria bacterium | reverse complement strand
CTTACCCTAGCCTCAAACTCTTAGAATCAGCATTCATTCATTCCCTTTAAACCAAATTCCGTCACTATTGTAAGCCGGATCGCCATCCGCCACCGGAATTGGGAGAAGCCTGCTTGCTGCAACGATGTATCCACGTGAACCGATGCTGACACCCGGTAATGCGTCGTACACGTAACCCTTTTCCAATTTCATTGATTCATCAGGCTTTTTTGCAGCCGGATCATCGTATTTCTTCGCCAGTTCTTTTCTTGTAATCAATGAAAGGTAAAATAGAGCTCTATCAAACTCTTTTAAAAGCTGCACCTGTTCAGGTGATTGGTCTAAAGATCCGTCGGAGAGTTTGAGATTCATAGGTATTGAAACCTAATTTAATATAAACTAATCCTAGTATAAGTCAAATATAATTGGCACGCAACGACTAAAGCCGATTTAGCTGCGTTGATGAATGTTGTACAGTTTATTTCATGATTAAATCCGATCACAGTATTTTAGGACAGGACCTCGCCCGCATGCTCAAAGGCGGCGTGATCATGGATGTGGTCACCGCCAAGCAGGCGAAGATCGCCGAAGCGGCCGGAGCGTGTGCGGTCATGGCGCTGGAGCGTGTGCCGAGCGATATTCGTGCACAGGGTGGCGTTGCGCGCATGAGCGATCCACAATTGATCATCGACATTAAAAAAGCAGTCAGCATCCCGGTGATGGCGAAGATTCGGATCGGACACACTGCCGAGGCGCGCATCCTCGAAGCGCTTGCCATCGATTTCATCGACGAATCGGAAGTGCTCACGCCGGCCGATCCGTTCGATCACGTCCAGAAGCATTCATTCAAAGTGCCGTTTGTTTGCGGAGCAACGAATTTGGGAGAAGCACTTCGCCGCATCAACGAAGGCGCGGCGATGATCCGCACAAAGGGTGAGGCAGGCACGGGAAATGTGATCGAGGCAGTGAGGCACTTGAAATTAATTCAGCGTGAGATTGCCGCCCTCAAGAAGATGACTCCGGGACTCATTAATTCGTATGCGAAGAAAGAGCGAGTGCCCGTTGAGCTCGTCATGAAGATCAAGAAGTATCAGCGACTGCCCGTCGTGACGTTCGTCGCTGGAGGGATCGCAACTCCCGCCGATGCCGCACTGTTGATGTCACTCGGAGCCGAGGGTGTCTTCGTCGGCTCCGGCATCTTCAAATCAAAAGATCCCGGTCGCATGGCGCACGCGATCGTCCAGGCAACGATTCACTACAATGACGCAAAGAAACTGGCGGAGATATCCACCGGACTCCCAATGCCGATGCCGGGACTCGAGATTCCGACGCTTCAGACGAAAATGCAGGAGCGTGGACTGTAAGCAGTTATGACACTGTCACTTACCAAAGGAAGGCCAATTGACCACTTCGGGTTCAGTGAGGTTCCGTTCGACAAGAACCTCGGCTACGAAATTTCGGATGCAGATGCTTCCAATAAATTTGTGAAAGGGTGTACATGGTGCATTGCACACCTGATTCGCGGATTGCTGAAAAAAAGCGGTGCTCCGGTCACGGTTATGGGCCACTTGTCGTACGTAATCGCAAAAACTAAGCGTGCTTCTTTCGGCAGAAATCTTGCACGACGTTTCACTCTCCTGCGGCGGGAAGATGAAATTGAGAATGTAGAGTCGATTATTGCCGGTGGTTATGTCGGTCCTCTAAACGAAGGCTTTCCTCCGGACCCCGAATACATGCAGGTCTACTGTGACATGGTGCATGTAATCGATCAGACCGTTCAGGACGTCCTATTTGCCGACACGAAAATCATTCATCCTCCTAAAATCGTTTTTACGGATACCAACTTATACTGCTATGCAAAGAGTGGCGTTCTTTTTGTAGATGAAGCGGAGCAGCCTGGAAGCACATTACCCGCCTCGTTCATGGCCTGCGAAACTCAAGCAGTGGTAAATGCGCTGAAAGAGCATTTATTTTCCCTCCACGCACAAAAAAGTACAATGCACCCATGATTGTTGGAATCCTTTCATTTCAGGGAGACGTCGCAGAGCACGCAGCTGTGCTCTCGGCATTAAGCGTGCAATCAACTGAAGTGCGCACGGTTGATGATCTGAAAAAGATCGACCGACTGATCATTCCCGGCGGCGAGAGCACGGTGATTGCACGGCATCTGAGTATCTCCGGACTCGACAAAGAAATTATCAAGATGGCAAAGGCCGGAATGCCGGTGTTCGGCACATGCGCAGGCGCGATCCTGCTTGCGCGGAAAGCGACGGGAAAGAATGCGCCCTCAACGCTCGGCCTCATCGATATCACAGTTGATCGCAATGCGTACGGCGCTCAGCTTGATAGTTTCGAGGCTTTGATTAGCGTGAAAGGAGGCCCGAAGTCCGTTGCCGTTTCTTTCATTCGTGCGCCGATCATCACATGGACCGGCAAAGGCGTTGAAGTGCTTGCGACGCACGGCAAACATCCCGTACTCGTCAGACAGGGAAAGATCCTCGCCGCCGCATGTCATCCGGAGATGAGGGGATCGGTGGAGATGCACGAAATATTCCTCAATCTCTGATCGATTCCAGAATCATGTCTCGTAGCTGAGGAAATTTGGTGTACCCGGCCGGCGCATTGAAGTGGCCGGCATTTTGAATGACGGTGACTGACACATCGAGATGCTTCGCAAGAGCGCTTGTTTTATCCGGCATGATATAAGGATCGTTTGTTGATTGAAGGATGGTGAAGTTCGCACAATGCTCTTTGGCAGCTTTCCAGTCGTAGGGGGCTGCGGTAAATGTCAGCATCAATGAATCGAATTCATTGTCCATTATTTCCCATACGGGTGCGACGAAGAAAGAACTTGCGATCTTCTTTTGCGAATGCTCAAGGTAACGCAATGCAAATGCGACGCCCAGGCTGTGCCCCACAAAAACAGTTTGTTCATCAATATTTCTCTCATACTGGGCCAAATGCTCAAGCCATTCCTTCAACTGAGGGCGATCCGCATGCGGGAAATCAGGGACGAACACCTTGTGTCCTTTCTTCTCCAATTCGGTTTTGAGCCACGGGAACCAATTCTCGTGCGAGTCGCCGTAGACGCCGTGGAAGATGAAAACGGATGCCATTTTTTACAGTGTCTTTGAGCCGGGAGTGTCCTTCAGAACCCCTCCTGTTAAAAGTTTGAATCCGCGTTTGCGGAGACGGAACATTCGCTCATAGATAGTGCTGGAGGCTTTGGATTCTTTTTTGTCTACTGTGCCGGAAGTGATGATTTCGAACGCGACAACGTTGAGTGCATTTTGAATGCCCTTCGGCAAAGCATCACCTCTAATTTGTCCATCCGTGTTGATGGTAAACCTGAAATCCTGCGGCTTTGCGACCTTACCGAATATTGTACTGATCTGGACTGCAATAGAGCCATTTGGCTGCAGGATGGCATTTCCCTTCGCAAATTCCACTCCTCTACTGTCGATTTCGTGACCAGCTTCGGGTACCACGCACTTGCGATGCAGGCTTACTTTGCATTCCTCAGTTTTATACATTAGCAATTGTTCCACTAAATCAAGATACAACTGAAGAGATCTTGATTCTGTAGGAATCGGAACTTTCACTGAGTGCTCAAAATCGTAACCCATAACGATATGCTTTCAGTAATTATCCCATGTGTCAATTTTCCTTTTTCCGCTAGTCTATGGCCCGCATGGACATTCGAAACTTCTGCATCATCGCCCATATTGATCACGGCAAATCCACTCTTTCCGACCGCATGATCGAGGTGACCGGAACGCTCCAGAAGCGCGAGATGAAGGAGCAGACCCTCGACATGATGGATCTGGAGCGCGAGCGCGGCATCACGATCAAACTGCAGCCGGTGAGGATGACGTACAAGGGGAAACAGTTGAACCTGATTGATACCCCCGGCCACACCGATTTTCGGTACGAGGTGAGCCGGTCACTCGCTGCCTGCGAAGGCGCGATTCTGCTTGTGGACGCATCGCAGGGAATTCAGGCGCAGACGCTCGCGGTGCTCTACATGGCAATGGACCATGATCTCACATTGATTCCGGTTCTGAATAAGATTGATCTGCCCGCAGCGGATCCCGAACGCGTTAGTCTTGAGGTGATGAAGTTGCTCGGATGCTCAAAAGAAGAAATTTTGCTGATCTCCGCAAAAGAGGGGAGGGGAGTGCGTGAGGTCCTCGACGTTGTGATTGACCGCATCCCGGCACCGCGATCGATAAGGGAATCGGGAATTGTGATTAGGGAATCGGGAGCACGCGCTCTCATCTTCGATGCCATCATGGATACATACAGAGGTGGAGTTGCGTACGTTCGCATGATGGAAGGCGAGATCAGGACCGGCGACAAATTGTATTTGCTTCAGACGAAGATCCCCTTCGAAGTGCTCGACGTCGGCCACTTTGCACCCAAGTATGTCTCGGACGGCGTGCTGCACGACGGTGAAATCGGATACGTCGTCACGGGACTCAAAGATGTGCATGACGTACGCGTGGGAGACACGATCGCCTCACGCCCGGATGCCGAGACGCTCCCGGGCTACGCGCAGGTGCAGCCGATGGTGTTCGCCGGTCTTTATCCTGTGGAAGCCGATGATTATCCGGATCTGCGCGAAGCACTCGAGAAACTTTCGCTCAATGATGCCGCGCTGCAGATGGAACCGGAACAGAACACAGCGCTAGGAAATGGCTTCCGATGCGGTTTTCTCGGGCTCCTCCACTTGGACATCATCCAGGAGCGATTGGAGCGCGAATATGATTGCGAGCTAGTGGTGACGGCTCCGAGCGTGCTCTACGAAGTGAAAGTTCGCGCCCGCAACCCGGCAGAAATCATCCGCTTCAGCCTGCTCAAGACCGACGAGCCCGATACTGCGCGTGTCAGCAATCCGGCTGACTTTCCGGATGCGGGCTACATCATCGAAGTGAGGGAGCCGTGGGTGAAGCTCGAGATCGTCTGCCGCGAAGTCGATGTCGGCGCTGCAATGTCCCTTGTGCAGGAACGGCGGGGATTGCATCAAGCATTGGAGTACCTGGACGCGGACCGGGCGTTGCTTACATTCGAGGTCCCGCTCCAGGGCATCGTGCTCGATTTCTTCGATAAACTGAAATCAGCAACATCCGGGTACGCATCCATGAGTTACGAAGCTATAGGCTACCGACCCGGCGATCTTGTGAAGCTCGATATCTTGCTTTTGGGTGAGCCATCCGAAGCGCTCAGCACCATCGTGCATCGCAGCGAGGCGCAGCATGTGGGGGCAATCATCTGTAAGCAGCTCAAAGAAGTCTTACCCAAGGCGCAATTTCAGATCCCGATTCAGGCGGCGATCGGCGGCAAAGTCGTCGCGCGCGAAACCGTCGCGGCGCTCAGAAAGGACGTCACCGGGTATCTCTACGGCGGCGACGTGAGCCGCAAGAACAAGCTGCTCGATAAGCAGAAGAAGGGCAAGAAGCGGATGAAGAAGATGGGCAGAGTGACGCTCAGTCAGGATGCGTTTCTGGCCGTGCTGAAGCGTTAATCTTCGTCCTCCTCATCGTCATCGTCTTTCTTTGCTTTCTGCAAAAGATTTTTATCAATGGCGTCCAGAAACGGCTCGAAAACCGTCTGTAGAATGCTCACCGAGAGCGTTTGGATGCTTTCGAAAGGGATTTCTTTTTTGCCCCCGGCATCGGAGCGGTAGAATTCCTGCAGTACGAATGTAGCCAGTTGCAGCACGGTTCCGTCGATATTGCGCTCGTCGACCATTAATTTGACCAAAATCTTTTCCGGCTCCAATGCCATCACCATCTGCAGACGCGTGATCCACTCCACGAGGGTGCGGTTCGTGGCAGAATTATTCGAGGCACCCGGAATGATTTGCATCTCGTCAACTGTTTCTTTGGACGTCTTCTGGCCCATCTCCTGCAGATACTCCTGGACCACATTGGCACTCTCGTCGTTGATCAGCGACAAAATCGCAAGGATGAAAATGGAGGGGCAATCGCGCGCGACGAGTCGTGAGATCAGCACAAACAGATGCGCGTAGCGGTCGTCATTGAGGAACTGGATGATAGTGCGGGCAACTCTGGAATCGCGCTTCTTGCTCCGTTTCTCTTCGCGCTGAATCTGCGCCATCGCAGCGCCGGCAGCAGCAAACCGCGCTTTCGCCTGTTCGCTCAGTTGCTCGGGAGCCCCTGAAGCCCCTTCTCCCGGCGCGCCGACGTCGATGTTTCCGGTTTCGGACATGGCAAAAGTATAGGACCAAACCCGAGGCATTCAAATCAGATCTTTGCAGCCTCGACATGCACCACCGTACAGCGTTCGCGGTTGCCGTCGAACTTGAGGCGACGCTTCTGGCTGAATGCAACAACACCGTCAATGGAAGCATGAATCGTCCAATCCTTCCCGACGTGCGTGTTCTTACCTGGGAAGAACCAGTATCCCTTCTGACGGATCAGAACCTCACCCGACGAAACGGTTTGACCTCCAAACCGCTTTACTCCGCGACGCTTCGCGACGCTATCCCGGCCGTTGAGGGTAGACCCTCCTGCTTTCTTGTGTGCCATAGCCGAAGTATTTTACAGACCTTTTTCCCGCTTGCAAGCCCAGAGTTGATCGTGCAGACTCAAAAAGGACGACGCGGGGTGGAGCAGCCTGGTAGCTCGCGAGGCTCATAACCTCGAGGCCGTGGGTTCAAATCCCACCCCCGCAACCATTCGATTCGCGCCTTCGGGCGCTCACTCACCGTTCAACTCGCTCCGCTCGTTCACGGTCCTTCGATAAATCTTGGAATGAGATTTGATGAAAGAATTGAACGACTCTGAGCTTGTCGAAGGGTGGTCGTCGCACCTTCGGTGCTCCGGCCTCCTGGATTTGAGCGAATCGAATGACCCTGAGCGACTTCGAGCGTAGCGAGAAGGAGTCGAAGGGCCTTATCGATTCAGAACGTCAGCCCCTGCCTGAGCTCCTCTATTTTGTCGTGTTCGAAGAGGAACAGTTTCCAGTGCAGATACACGGGCATTTGCCTGAGCTGTTCCTGAAATATGACGTCTTTTGTCTCGTTCTCGCTTAAGCCCTCGGCCGCGGCGTGCACGTTCGTATCGGCTCCCTCCTGAATGATCTGGATTTTTTCCCCCGGATTGAGCCGTCCCAGATTTTCCTTCGCATATTTGTCTTTGAATTGCGCGGACTGGTAATACGCCAGCATGCCCTGACTGCCGTCGATCTTGGTCTGCAAGTCGCTGTTTTCGCGCTCGATCGTGCGGAGCGTTTCTTCGAACAGGATGTTGCGATACACCGAAAGGGCGAGTCCGAAGGCCATGAATCCCACAACGGTAAGACCCACGACGATCGTAAGTTGTTTGCTGACGGGTTCGAGGTTTTGATAGGCCATAGGAAATGGGCAGATGGGCAGATGGGCACAATGGTCAGTCTTTGACCATTCGGCCATCCGACCATTGTTACTACCCTATCCTACCTCAATTTCTCGTTCTACACTTTTCACATGCACATCTTCTGCTCCGGCATCGGCGGCATCGGGCTCTCGGCCTACGCGGCGCTGCAGAAACATGCAGGGCATACCGTGAGTGGCAGCGACAGATCGGAAAGCGCGCTACTGGACGATCTGCGCTCGCAGGGAATCGGCGTGACGACGGATCAGAGCGGCAAAGCCATTCCATCGGACTGTGAGCTGCTCGCCTACTCGGAAGCAATTCCACAGTCAGCTGCGGAAAGAATGGAGGCGAAGCGGAGAAATATTCGGCAGATTTCCTATCCTCATGCTCTGGGAGAACTCTCCGCTGGATACAGAGTGATCGCGGTGTGCGGCACGCACGGAAAATCGTCCACCACGGCCATGGCGGCACGCCTTCTGATCGATACCGGCAAAGATCCGACAGTTGTCGTAGGAACAAAACTTCAGGAACTGGGAGGAAGAAACTGGCGAAAGGGCAAGAGTGACATCTTTCTGATTGAAGCTTGCGAGTACAGGCGCTCGTTTCACTTCTACTCACCCGCGGTCATCCTGATGACGAATGTGGATGGCGACCACTTCGACTATTTCACATCGAAAGATGACTACCAATCGGGATTCGTCGAATTCATTCAGAAGCTTCCCGAAGCAGGACTCCTGATCACGCACATGCATGATCCCGATTGCGCAGCCGTTTCCAAAGCATCAGGCAAAAATACCATCGATGCCGATGCACAGCCACTCATCGCGCTCAGGACGCCGGGTGAGCACATGCGTAAAAACGCCCAGCTTGTACTGGCACTGGCGCAGTCACTTGGGATTCAATCCGCAAAAGCGGGAGCTGCCGTTGCGGGATACGCAGGCAGCTGGCGGCGCATGGAAGAGAAGGGACTGTATCGCGGATCCATCCCCGTTGTGGACGACTACGCACATCACCCCGTGGAAATTCAGGCGACGCTCTCGGGGCTGAAAGAAAAATATGCAGGCAAGCGCGTGGTGTGCATTTTCCAGCCACACACGCATGACCGCACGCTCAAGCTCTACGATGGTTTCTTGCATTCCTTCACCCGGGCGGATCTGACGATCGTCACGGACGTGTATGAAGCACGGAAGGACATCGAAACCGCGCGCGTGGACATCAAACAATTCGTGACTGACATCGCCTCGGGCAGCCATACGGATGTGAGATATGGGGGGTCCCTGATGCACTGCGAGAGCATGATCGGGGACATTGCCCGGGAAGGCGATGTGATTGTGTGTTTGGGAGCGGGGGACATCACCGGACTGGCAAGCAGACTTGCTCAATGACAACTCATCACTTTACATGTCATGGCGAGGTGCGCCGCAGCGCCTCGAGCCATCACCATGACATCATTCCTCAACAGTTGGACGCTTGATGTATTTCTCGTGCGCAATGATGAGAATTTTGGCCATTTCAGCGCGCGTGACGTGCTGATCGGGGTGGAAGAGGCCCGTCGGCTTGCCGTCGGCATCGGTGCTTCCCGACACAAGTTTCACGGCCGCCGCTGTTTCTATGGCGCTGGCGTACGGCGTGCGTGGAGAAACGTCCGTGAACATCGTGCCCTTGGCCCACTGCATCGGGATGTCCAGCGCCTGCAGTACTGTGACAAGGACTTCGCCGCGCGTCGCGGGCCTCAGAAGATTTTCATCCTGCTTCTGGTACATGAGCCAGCCGCGCTGTTCGGCCGATGCGATGTACTTCGTGAACCATTGTCCTGAGGCCTGAGGATTGATTGGGGCTGCCGAAACGGCATTGGGGTCGATGCCCGCAAGCTCGTGCGCGATTTTCGAGAGTTCCGCGAGAAGGACGGGTTGATCGGGGCCGAATTCGCCCGTCAAATTTCCAAGCGCGTCGCGGTAGCCTGTTAAAATGCCGCGGCTTGCTACCGTCGCCACGTACGGCCCGTACCACGTGTCTTTTAAGACGTCAGTGAACGTCACCACTTCTCCGTCGAGTTCCACTTTTACGTTCGTTTCAGTGTCACCGGACTCTTTGGGCCGGAATGTCGCACACTTGAGGGTGATCGAGAAGTAAATGCTCGTGTCTTTTTCGAGTACATCTGATTTTGCGGGCGGATCCGGGCATCCCGACGGCTGATACTGCACGCTGTATGCTCCCACCGGGACGCGCTCGAAGGTTGCCGGCGTGACGCCCGCCCTGTGGTACGCATCGGGGCCTTTGAGGTAAAAGGAAATCCCGTCGGGGTAACTGTTCACACCCACTTTGCCGAAATTGGTCAGGATGTAGCTGATCGAAACGCGGACAATGGAATTTTCCCCCGCATTGAAGGAAATTTGAGGGTGCTCGACGGTCTGTATCAGCGCGCCACTTTCGTACAGTTTGATTGTCGTCAGCGTTCCCGAAGGCGGTTTAGCAAACACCGTGTATCGCCCGGGCAGCGAATCTTCCATCGTCGTCTGCGCATCGCTGCGAGTGGCTGTCACCTGGTTCGGCATCGTCACTGTCCATGTGCCGTTCGCTTCAACATCGCTCTTTTGCTCGATGATGATCGTCGCCGTGGCATTTGCGGCAACGGAGGAAATCAAAAGATATGCCGATAGACCTGCGACCGACGTTACGAATGCTACAAGCGGGCGATAATTCATCAGACATAGTGTTGCGTGCAGCGTCACTGAGAGCAATTGTGCAGAGTGAAAAAGGTCGGTTTGTTTGCTCCCGTCACGAATGTGCCTTCATCGCTTCAATCGGACCATTTTCACAGTGATACCTCAGGTCATTCAATCTTGAATCGACGACTATCTCTCGCCCCGCACTCACTCTAAGCGATGGCCGTGACGTCGTGTTGCCGATCGCCCACGCATCGACGTCCAGTTCTTGCGCCGCAGAAAGGACTGCGGTCGCTTCGTCAGCCGCCACTTCGATCACAAATCCCTGTGACTGAGAAAAGAGTATGACATCAGCGGGCAAATCACTTCCCAGTCTCTGCAGATCAATGGAAGCACCGATGATGCCTCCAAGCTTCCGAACCGGAAGGGTCATCTCGAACAGTGCAAGAAGCAATCCGCCGTCCGAAACATCATGACAGGAAAGAATTCGTCCATCATGAGTGAGTGACTGCAGGAATGCCATGCGTGCAAGAATTTTTTTGTAATCGGGAACGGGAACATGCGCACCGAGCATGGAATCACGCAGCATTTTTGACATCAATTCAAGGACTTCGTAGTAGGCGGAGCCTCCGCATTCATTGTTTCGTTCTCCGATCAGTATCAACGACGAATCGGTCTTCTTAAAGTTCATTGTGACAGCCTTGCCCGCGTCCGGCAGCACTCCGATGCAGCAGACGATGGCGCTCGGCGGGATCGCTCCGCCGTCGGCCGTGCTGTTGTAGAGGCTGACGTTACCCGAGATGACCGGAACCGGCTCTCCGTCGATCGCGATGCCGCGACACGCATCGGCAATGCCCTTCACTCCCTGTTCGAGCGCTCCCAATTGAGACAGGATTTCAGGATTTCCATAATTCAGGCAATCGGTCAGCGCGCGGGGAACTGCGCCCACGGCAATCACGTTGCACATCGATTCCACCGCGGCGTTCACACCCTGCAGATATGCCGAGATGCGTCCGTAACGCGGATTACCATCGCCTGCAAATGCGATGCCGATCTTTGCGATTGAAGGATCACTCCATCCGGGGTGCGATCCGCCGGCCAGATAACTTTCGAGATCTCGGAACGGAGTGATCACACTCGCGTCCGCTTCTCCAGCCTCGATCAGGCTGTTACCGATCACCGTCTTGTCGTAACCGCGGATAACACCGGTTTTCGAGCCGTGATTGGGGTGACGCAACATCGCAGTGAAGACATCAGAAATCGTTGTCCGGAAGCCATTTTTTAGCCGTATGCTTGCGCCATTTCGCTCGATTTCAGGCTCAGAATGAGTGAGATCGGGAACTGCAGTCGGCCGCACATACTGAAGCCCCTCGGTAATGTCTTTCGATTTTGCATCACAGACGATCATGCCATTGTGACTCAGTTCAAATCGTCCCGTGCCGTTCACTTTTCCGATCACGCTCGCACGCGCATGCTCGGCAATTTCGTGAAGTTTCCAGTCCTCGTTGTAGTGCCTGAGGATGTGCGACGTCAGTGACGGATGACACATCCAACAGAAACGCTCCTGTGTTTCTGCGCAGGCGACCACTTCGGGCGGAAGTCCTTGGATGGAGACGTGCACTTTTCCGAGGTCAATGTTGGCTCCAAACCCGCGTGACGCAACTTGTTCGACGCTACTGCAGACGACTCCGCCCGCGCCAAGATCCTTGAAACTGACTTTTGGCAGATAGCCATTCGCAATGATCCAGTCAAACAGCGCATACGTCGAGATCAGCAAGTGGCGTTCCAGAAAAGGATTTGGTTCCTGCACCGCACCCGTGTTCTGTTCCTTCTTCTCTTCTTCCATGATCACGCTGGCAAATGCCGCGCCACCGAAACCGCTCCTGTCAGTCGGCTTGCCCACGAGGATGATGTCGTATCCTTCCCGCGCAGCCTCCTCCGGAACAAAGCTGTGAATAATTTCATCCTCTCGCACCATGCCGACCGCAACCGTGTTAACGAGGCAGTTGCTGTTGTAGGAAGCATCGAACACCGTATCGCCGCCCAGATTCGGCACGCCGAGCGGATTGCCGTATCCCGCAATGCCGCGGATCACTTCCTTGGCGATCATGCGCGGCCCATCGACTGAAAGATCCCCCAATCGAAGCATATCCATGCATCCGATCACGCGCGCTCCCATGCACGCAACGTCACGGACCGTCCCACCGACTCCCGTGGCCGCGCCTTCAAACGGCACGACTTGGGACGGATGATTGTGCGATTCGTGCGAGATCACGATTCCCCAGCGCTTACCCTTTGGTCCATCCGTCACAGCGACGATGCCGCTGTCTTCGCCGGGACCCAGAATCACGTGCTTGCCCGAGGTCGGAAACATTTTCAGGAAACGTCTTGATGACTTGTAACTGCAATGTTCACTGCCTTGGATACCCCAGATCACCGCTTCGACCACAGTCGGCGCACGACCAAGCAGAGATTCGATCTTCCGAGCCTCTTCGACCGTGAGTCCGATGGAATATTTTTTGAGGGAAGCGCACACATCGTCGTCCGTCATCGACGAAAAGGGGAGTGAGGGGGCTTCCATATGTGGATGATATGGAAGACAACAGACAAAGGCAAAGACGGAGGGCATGGTGAGGAGCCCGGCAATCGCAACCGGGCCTGGAACCGTGACATGCTTTTCCTTCAATCTTCGCCTTTGCTGAGCTACGCTCGCTTCATGAAACGTTTTGGCGGTTTGCTCAACCAACGGCGTCTCCTTGGCAGTGCAGTCATTCTGGCGTCGACACAATTCGGTGCATCAATTGCGGGACTTCTGCGCGATCGCTTCCTGGCATCCACATTTCCGGGGCTGGGAGTCGTCGATGCGTACTTGGCCGCATTCCGACCAAGTGATCTTCTGTTCCAGACATGCGTTGTCTCGGCGATGGGAACAGTGCTTGTTCCGGTACTTGCGCGCTACCGTGCGCGCCAGAATCATCATGAACTCGATAAGGTTTTGAGTGGAACAATCGGCATCACAGCACTCCTCTTCGGCGGCATCGCGCTCGTGCTTGCGGTCGTATTCCCGCTGCTTGTCCCGCTCTTCCACATCGAATTCACGGGCAAGACTCTGGATCTCTACATTCAATTCGGCCGTTTGGCGCTCCTGAGCAACTTCCTCTTCGTCTTCGGCAATGCGTACGGCCAGTACCTCGTCACGGTCGAAAAATTCTGGATGTACGGGCTGACGCCGATTCTGTACACCGCGGGAACAATTTTCGGAACGCTCGTGCTTACGCCGATGATCGGGCCGTATGGTCCGATGGTAGGCACCGTGCTCGGCGCCGTGATGTACGTTGCGCTCCGCATGTACGCCGTGCACCGTGCCGGCGGCAAACTCTCAATTTCACTCTGGCACCCCGACATCCCGCACATGGGCAAGCTCATGCTTCCGCGCATTTTCGCGCTCGGTGCGTTCCAGATCCAGCTCTTATACCTCACGGGATTCGCCACGGGTCTCCCTCAGGGCTCTGTGACCGTGGATAACTTTGCCCGCAATTTCCAGTCCGTCCTCGTTGGAGTCATTGGAATAGCGCTTGCACAAGCCATTTATTCGCGCATGAGTCAGGCGGCCGCCATGGGAAAGATGAGCGTATTTCGGCGTTACTACTGGCTGGGGATGGTGTTCTGTATTGTTCTGACAATCCCCGGCGCCATCGCACTCGTCCTGATCTCGCCGCTCATCGTGTGGTGGTTCAAAGGTCTCAGCGGCAACGTGCACCTCTTCACCGTCTGCCTCGGTCTCTATGCGATCAGCATTCCGTTCGAGAGTGCCACACACATTCAGTACCGCGCATTCTATTCGCTCAAAGATACCGTCCTTCCGGCCGTGATGGGAGTCGTCGGCGGCCTCGTCGCAATCGGCGTGGCGCAGACCCTGCTCCTCACGTACGGACTCTACGCACTTGCGATCGGGTACACGTGCGGCGAAATTTTCCAGGCAGTGGGGCTTGGACTCACGCTCCCGTGGAGGATGCGTCACAGAGTCGACAAAGTCGCCTTGTCGGTTGCAAACGAGGTCGCTCCGATGTCCTGAGCTTCGCGGACCTCCACATGATCGACCCGCGCACGATCCGGACCACGTTCACACCACAATTTGAGTTTCTCGAGCTGATCTTCAGGCCCTTCCGCATGGATTTCAACTGAGCCGTCGGCGTTGTTGCGGACCCAGCCCGTGACTCCGAGTTCGTCCGCCTTCTTTTTCGTTTCGGCACGGAAGAAGACGCCCTGCACAAAGCCAGTTATTATTAAATTGCAAGCAGACATGCTCACCA
>CAZXIO010000030.1:7943-14465 GCA_964640805.1 uncultured Candidatus Peribacteria bacterium | reverse complement strand
AATTCTTCGTGCATTTTCGTCAGTTCCCGAGCGATCACAATTTTCCGATCAGGCTGATCCTTGAGCGCCTCCGCAATCTCCATCAGTGTCCGCTCGATTCGATGCACGGATTCGTAGAAGACGATGGTTCGTTCTTCACTCACGAAAGACTGCAGTAAGGTCTAGCGGCCTTTCTTGAGCGGCAGGAAGCCCAGGTACACGAATTGGTTGATGGGAAGGCCCGATCCGCTGAGTGCAGCCAAAAAAGCGGAAGCGCCCGGGATGACTTCGATCTTGATTCCCGCCCCGGCCACTCTCGAGACAACGGCATATCCGGGATCGCTGATGCCCGGGGTTCCCGCGTCGCTTGTCAGCGCAAAGTGCCGTCCTTTCTTTAATTCCGCGACAATCCAATCAGCTTTGCCCGCATCGGTATTTCCGTGAAAGCTGATCAATTCTTTCTTCGGGATCTCAAGCATCTTCAAAAGGTTCCCCGTCACGCGCGTGTCTTCGCAAATCACGGCGTCACATTTCTTCAGCGTCTCGATGGCGCGCAGCGTGATGTCGCCGAGATTGCCGATGGGGGTGGAGACGATGGAGAGCACAATTGCCTCTACCGTAGCGGAGAGTCTATTCAGTGTATCCCTGTTTTGACATGTATCCGCGTAACGCCAGAACCGAATCGTACAGATATTTTGCTTTCGCGATGACTTCCTCGTTTTCTTTCAGCATGGCGCCCCACGTGTACGGCATGCTCAGCGGATCTTTTTGATGTCGTTCTTGACTTTGAAAAGATGCAAATATCTCTTTGAATTTGTTGCGCGATACCAATGCGTCACGGAAATCTTTTCCTGCTTTTCCACTGAAAAATTGAAGTTCCATTTTGCCTCTGCGGCTCCAATACTTGCGACTGAGTGCCCCCATATGCTGGCTGAGTCCGTCGAGCATTCCGGAAATCCATAGCAATTCCGGCGCATTTTTATTCAGGCGTGCCTGATACTCCTTCGGGGAAAGGTTTCCATCGGCATCGGCAAACTGGTCTAGCACATTTTTCAGACGTGGGGTGACAACGTCCAGTGTCGACTCCACTGCCTTTTGCCTCTCCGAAGTAGCGGTTGGAAGTTGCGCAATCAACTGCGACTCTTTTGTTTGCACTCGTTCTTCCGCCCATTGAACGTCCTTGGCTTTTGAGGCGAGGGCAGGGATTGATTGATGATCTGCCACATCGGATTCCAGCTCTTTATGCAACGCATCGACAACCGCCTGAATGGCCGGCTCCAACTTCTTCGCCTCTTCGCGTATGGTCACGTAATTGCGATCTTTTTTAGGTGCCGTAAGAAGAGAAAGAAGAGTGTGTGCAGTAGAGGACAATTGATTGAATTGATTCTTGAACTGACCGACCATATTTTTGTTGCTGGGAGACAAACCGGCCTCTATTTCTGAGAATTTACTGCATACACCGAGGATTGCACCGCACGCCTCCTGCAGTTCCTGCATGGCGAGGTTGCCGTGCCCCATTACCTCCTTCGATGTGTAGTGTGAGAGAACATTGCGGATGAGGCCGCCAACTTCATACAGCTTTGCATTGTAGACCGCCCAATGCTCTCGCATTGTCATGGGCCGTGTCTCGTGCCAATTTTGTACATTCTGCGTCACAATGCCCTTATCACGTGCATATCCGGATTTGTCTGCGGCCCGTGGCTCCGGTTTGGTAATCACGGCATCGGGGTTCTCCATATCCCCAAGAACGGCTGCCGAGGCAACATCCTGAGCCTTTGGCCCGGTTGCAGTTGTCTTTTTTCTGCGTGAATCTTTTTCACGGTCTTCTCTTTTTTCTGCCATAAAAATCGGGGGAATGGACAGAAGTTTTTCAGAGCCTTACCAATCTCTGGAAGTTTTTGTGAGTCTTTCCAATCTCAGAAGTATTGTACAATATAATTTAATTCATAACAAGTGCCGAAAAAGATCATTTATGAAGCTCTTGGAGTAGTTTTTCCATTGAAATGGCGTTCCCGTAGGGAGTCAACAAGCGCCCCTGGAACATCTCAATTCCGTTCTGCCGCAGGAGCCCGATCAGACCTACATTGAAGGTGTGGAGCCCCACCAAGATGGACGTCATGTCCTTTTTTCGCAGAGCGTCCTCGAATGAGAAGAAAAGCTGAAAGAGATTTTTACGCAGCCCGGCGTCCATGATTCCGTAGCAGAGTTCCCGCTTGAGCGTGCCTGCCTGTGATGCGAGCGAGGGCAGATTGCCGGCCGGCACCACGAGTCCTTCAAAGATCAGTTTCCTCCGTTCGTCGTCCGATCTCTTCGAGCACTCGTACTGCATTTGGAGCGTGTACTCGAGCACGTAGAACATGCCCATCTCGTTGAGCATCGTGAGGTCCGCTTTCTTCCGCTCATCTTCACTCATGCCCTCTGCTTTCTTCTGCAGCGTCTCGAGCGCCAGGTGATACTCCAGCACGCTTGCTTCGGCGAGGTTCACGCTTGCGGCAGCGTCATCCAGCAGCTTCGTGGTTTCGGGCGGCAGTGGAGACAGCCGGTACATGGGAAGCAGACTTCTGAGCGTTTGGACGAGGAGCACTTCATCGATGTGATTCTCCTCTACGGCAGAGTGGAGGATCACCAGTTGCCGGTATGCCAGTCCTTCCTCCAGCCCCTTCGCCGAGAGCGCGCTTTGAAGTTTTTCGATCGCTCCGCGTATGTCGATGATCGCCGATGATTGTTTGTCGGCAGCCCAGAATTCAAACGGCCTCTGTGCCAGAGCGTCGGTGATCTGCCGGAAAATGCGGAGGGGGGACATGGGTCTTCATTTTAGCATAGCAGAATTCGGGAACTCATTCACCTTCGCTGGGCACATGCCACCAGGCATCCCATATGGCCGCGGATGAGTAGAAGAACGTTCGCGCTGCGGCATCGTCTTCACCGAATTTGCGGGTTCCATCAACGTATATCGCGTGTGAAACGGGATGATGTCTCAGTGCTTTGAAGTAATTGGCCACGATTTCATCCACACGAGCGGGGGGCAGGAATTGATTGGCCGAGACGGTCTCTTTATCATCCAGCGTGAGATCAAGAGGGATGTGAAATTCACGCTGTCCCCGGTCATTCATTTCCAAGAGTGCGGACCGTATGCAGAAATTTACATACCACCCCGTGAGCACGAATGCTTTGTCGGATCGGGGGAGGCGCTCCACTACCGGTATGCGTATTTGGTCCAATCGCAACAGCGGTGCTCTTTCCTGTAAAGACATAACGAACACTGTCACAATTCGCTCTTTCATTGTTGTAACGAAATGAGCGATTCTCCCGTTCAAATCGGCCATGTTCGCATCACTCTTGTCCAGATGCACAGCAAGCAGATGAAAGCTCTTCAGTGCGTCCGGCCGGTGATCGGTAAGGAGTGATTCCACCACTGTCGGAGGAAAAGGCGGCGGAAGTTTTTATGAGTCTTTCCAATCTCAATATCACGATAAACTGATATTTTTGTTTTGTCAATATCCCTGCGATCCACGGCTCCAAAGTTGCACTCCTTTCACTCCTCAGCCCTTTTTTCCCGCGCAATTTTCTGTATCATCCCCCTGATCTCCCCATTTCTTTTCTAGTGTCCCTGTATGTCCGCGAAGAAAGACTCCACACCTCCCGCAGACGACTCCAAGCAACAGCAGCTCAGCGGCGGCGGCGAGACGATTTCGAATATCGGACGCATCGAGCCACGGCCGATCGTCTCCGAAATGGAAGAGAGCTACCTGAACTACGCGATGAGCGTGATTGTGAGCCGTGCGCTGCCCGACGCACGCGACGGCCTGAAGCCCGTACACCGCCGCATCCTGGTTGCGATGCAGGAAGAAGGACTCACGCCCAGCCACCGCTACAGCAAATGCGCCGGTGTGGTGGGTGAAGTGCTCAAGAAGTACCACCCGCACGGCGACAGCTCCGTCTACGACGCGCTCGTCCGTCTCGTCCAGAATTTCTCGATGCGCTACCCGCTCATCGACGGGCAGGGCAACTTCGGATCGATCGACGGCGACAGCGCCGCCGCCTACCGCTACACCGAGTCGCGCCTGCAGAAGATCGCGATGGAACTGCTCGCCGATCTGGAGAAAGACACTGTCAACTACCAGCCCAACTACGACGACTCGCGCAGGGAGCCCAAAGTCCTTCCGGCGAAGATCCCGAATCTGCTTTTGAACGGCACCGTGGGCATCGCCGTGGGCATGGCCACGAACATTCCGCCCCACAACGCCGGCGAACTGCTCGATGCCACGCTGTATTTGCTCGATAACGACGACGCCACAGTCGAAGACCTGCTCAAGTTCGTGCAGGGTCCCGATTTCCCCACGGGTGGCATCGTCTACAACAAAGAGACGATCCGCCAGGCGTACCTGACGGGGCGTGGCACCGTTATCATCCGCGGCAAGGCGGAGATCGAAGAGATGAAAGAAGGTCGTTACCATATTCGCATCAGCGAGATCCCGTACCAGGTGAACAAGTCCACGATGATCGAAAAAATGGCACAACTTGTCACCGACAAGGTCATTCAGGGCATCTCGGACATCCGCGACGAGTCCGACCGCGACGGCATCCGCATCATCATCGAGCTCAAGAAAGATTCCTATCCGCAGAAAGTCCTGAACCTGCTCTTCAAGCATACCGAGCTCCAGAGCAGCTTCGGCTACAACATGATCGCGCTCAGTGACGGCATCCAGCCGCGCCTGATGAATTTGCAGGAACTCCTCCAGATCTTCATCGATCATCGTCGGGTCGTCATCACCCGTCGCGTCACGTTCGACCGCGATCGGGCAAAAGAGCGGGCGCACATTCTGGAAGGGCTCACCATCGCGCTCGATAACATCGATAAGGTGATCGAGACGATCAAGAAGAGCGAAACCAAAGAAATCGCTCAGGAAAATCTCATGAAGAAATTCAAACTGAGCATTCTTCAATCGCAAGCGATCCTGCTGATGCGCCTGCAAACGCTTGCGGGCCTCGAACGAAAGAAGATTCAAGACGAACTCAAAGAGAAAATCGCGTTCATCAAAGAGTGCGAGGCGATCCTGAAAGACAAGAAGAGGATCGATACGATCGTGAAAGACGAGACGTTCGAACTCAAGCGCGTCTACGGCGATACGCGCCGCACGGCCATCGTCCCGCACGCTGTGGGCGAGTTCAGTGCCAAGGACACAATCCCGAACGCTCCGATGATCGTCACACTCACGCAGGCGGGATACGTGAAGCGCCTGAGCCCCATGCAGTTCCGCGCCCAGCACCGCGGCGGCAAGGGCGTGAAAGGAATGACGACGAAGGAGGATGACGAGGTGCTCTCGCTCCTGCACGTGATGAATCACGACGACGTGCTCTACTTCACCAACACCGGCCGCGTGTTCCGTTTCCCCACGTTCGAGCTGCCCCAGGCGGGGCGCGTTGCGAAGGGCCAGGCCATCGTCAATTTGCTCCAGTTGCAGCCCGACGAGCGCATCACTGCGATGCTCAAGTCCGACCTCAGTGACAAGAAAGAACTCTTCATGGCGACGAACAAGGGCACGGTGAAGCGCACGGTCGTGAGCGAATTCGACAACATCCGCCGCTCGGGACTCATCGCGCAGAAATTGCCCCCGGGTGACGAGCTCAAATGGGTTTGCGCCACCGACGGCGCCAACGAAGTGTTCCTGCTCTCCAGAAAAGGGAAAGCAATCCGCTTCAAAGAGACGGACGTCCGTTCGATGGGGCGCAGCGCAGCGGGTGTGCGCGGCATCTCGCTGGGTGCAGGCGATGAAGTCGTCGAAGCCGCGGTGATCACGAATCCCCAGAGCAAGCTTCTCGTGGTAATGGAGAACGGGCTGGGCAAAATGACACCGGTGGAGCAGTACCGGCTGCAGGGTCGCGGCGGCAGCGGCGTGAAAGCGGCTCAATTGACCGCGAAGACAGGTGACATCATCGGTGCGCACGTGCTCAACCAAGGCGAGGAAGGCGATCTGCTCTGCGTCAGCAAGCAGGGTCAGATGGTGCGCATGGAATTGAAGGAGATCCCCTCACGCGGACGTGCCACGCAGGGCGTGATCGTCATGCGCCTGAATGGCGGCGATAAAGTCGCCACGATGAGTGTCGTCCTGCAGGACAAAGAAGCCGAAGAAGCCGTGCTCCAGGCGGCACTTGAGGAGCAGAGCGAAGAGGTGGAAGCGCTGGAGGCCGAAGCCGAGCAATTGACGGAGATCGAAGAGAAGGCGCAGAGGGCGGCGAAGCGACGATCGAAGAAGCTGGAGAAGGGGATAGGAGCGAAGTAGCTTGCTCAAGCCCCAAAAATATGTAAAATCTCCCAGCTATGAAAGCAGCCATTCACCCCGAGGTCTTCAAAGACGCCAAAACCACCTGCACCACGTGCAAGTCGGTGTTTTTGATCCCATGTACGATCAAGGAGCAGAGCGTGGAAACCTGCCGCATGTGCCACCCCATCTACACGGGCAAGCAGGCGACGGAAGTGCGTGGAGGCCGTGTCGAAAGGTTCAGGAAGCGCATGGCCCATTCGACAGGCTCAGGGCAGGC
>CAZXIO010000030.1:4037-7843 GCA_964640805.1 uncultured Candidatus Peribacteria bacterium | reverse complement strand
GCCGTGTCGAAAGGTTCAGGAAGCGCATGGCCCATTCGACAGGCTCAGGGCAGGCGGCGGGGAAGAAGTAGGCAGGAGAGGCAAATGCGCATACTATTGTGATATTGACAATATACAATAAATGTTTAAAATACTTTTTATGTCGAGCGACCAGTTTGAAGACCACGGGCCGATTCCGTCCTCACCAGCCGGGCCCTCAGAGCCGCTCTCAGACGAAAAAGTTCCGCCGATCGGAAGTTTGAGACAGCCGACATATTGGAAATTGACGCGTCGCGAATGGGCGTCATTATTAGCGGGTGGAGGATTTGCTTTGCTCATGGAGAATCTGCTCGCATGCGGGTGCAATCAGGTCAGCCAATTCAATGCAGAACATGAGAAAGTACTTGAGAATCAGGCATTAGTGCGTCAGGGGATTGAGGAACTGAAGGATCAAGAATTAAAAGTTCCCAATGAAATTCGCGAGGTCAATCTTCCGGAAAATGAGAACGACCGGGTGCGTCGACTGCGTGCCTGTCTACGAGACGTGCGGGAGGCAAGACGTAAGATCGCAACACTTGGCTCATTTCATCAGGATGAAATGAGAAGGGTGAGAAATCTTGAGCTGCAGGTGGATCGGGCGTTGCGTGATGCGGGAGTGGAGCCGTAGCGTGAAGATGCCGTCGTCCTTCGTAGCACTCTCATGTCCGGAGAGTGCAGACAGAGTTGCCCGCCAGAGCGAGTTTACAATCCCAACTCCGAATGCGTCCCCATGCGCACAAAGCGCAGGGTTCCGGCATCGAATTCCAGCAGAAGAACCCAGTTTTGGCGCAAATGCACGTCCCACTTTCCTTCAAGCTTTCCTTGCAGCAAGTGAGCTTCAAATTTGGCCGGAGGGGGCCAGGCACCAGTGACGCTCAGTACGAACTCATCGAACAATGCCATATTCCTTCCCGACCGGCGCCATTTTTTCACGTCCTTCAAGAAACGTTTTGAAAATTTAAGTTGCGGCATACAGAGCTTTCAGGGCTTCATTGGCATCAGTAAAAGGGCCCAACGCATCCCCCTCAGCCAAAGCTTCCAGGATGATCCTCTCCGTTTTTTTGGACATGGGACGTACTTTGGGCAAGGCGAAGGGGATTGTACCTTGCAGGGTGATCTGCGTGTAAAACAGGCGAATAGCGCTGGACGTATCGAGCCCCAGTGCGTTGATCACTTTCTCTGCCTTGCGCTTCAGGCTCGCGGGCAGACGGATGTGCAGGTTGGCGGAGGCTTTCTTGGACATGTACACAGTGTAACCGTTTGTGTTGCACCTATCAAGAGCATTTTGCAAACATTTGGATTGTGGTCAGATAGCACTCTGTTAGTAGGAGTGCTACAATGGTCGCTATGGACTCCCGCCAATCCAAGCTTCTGGCTGCAATCATCGATCAATTCATCCAAACCGCGGTTCCGGTTGGATCCAAGCATCTTTTGGAGGCGGCCGGCTTTTCCGTCTCCGGTGCAACTATCAGGAACGAGATGCGGCTACTGTGTGACGAAGGATTTCTCGAACAACCTCATATCTCCGCCGGGCGAATTCCCACGACCAAAGGCTATCGTGCATACGTAAAAGAGTTTATGGATCCGTCGGGACAGGAGAAGATCGTCCGGAAGAAATTTATCGGACTCAAAGAACAATACTTCCAGCGCAAAGATCAGGAACGCGCGTACGAGGCTGTGGCACTCCTTGCGCAAATGACCCCCAATGTCGCGTTTGCCACCGTCCCGCACAAGCCGGGGGTCTATTACCTTGGCCTTGCAAACATCCTCCGTCAGCCGGAATTTCAACTCAATCCCAGCCTTGCGACGGGTGTCGTCGAAGTCCTCGAGGAACGGCTTACAGACCTGCTCGACGTCGTGGAAACCGACGAGCACAGCCGCTACTACATTGGCGCTGAACATATCTTCAAACAAATCCAGAGTTGCAGCCTGATCGTCACCGCGTATCAGGTCCATGACCGGAAGGGGATCATCGGAGTCCTTGGACCCATGCGGATGGATTATGCGTACAATACGGTGGCGCTGGAGTTGGTGGCGGATTTACTTCGTTCGGCGTAGGTACTATACGTATTACGTATCACGTATTATGTATTAGGTATTTGCCATTTCATACGTGATACGTAACACCTAATACGTAATACGCGCTCATTCCTGTAGAATTCCCTTATGCCCGCTGGTTCCGATCAAATCCTCCTCCGCATCCGTCCCGCCCTTCCCGACCCCGACGAAGTGCAGGCCTCGCGTGGACCGCTCTCGATGGAAAGTGTTCTATCCTCCACACATTCGTTGCGCGGAAAGGATGCGCGATGGAGCCTCGAAATCGGCTGCAGTGAGGGAAAAATCGGGCTGTTTGCCAGAGCATCAAGAAAGGCTGCTCCTTTGATCGAAAGCCAGCTGTATGGACAATACTCGGACAGCGAAATCGAGCCGGCACCGGTGAATCTGTTCGAGCCGGCAGCAGGGGAGATCGTTCTCTATCAGGATCTCGATCTCACCGAGAGCGAACTCTTCCCCATCCGCCGCCATCCGCAATCGATCGATCTCGTCACGCGACAAGCGGTGGATACCATCGCGGGCGTCACGTCGGCTCTCGTCCGCTACCCCGTCCCGGGGATGCGCGGGCACATTCAGATCACGCTGGAGCCGCTCAGTAAGCGCTATAGGAAGAGCGCGCTCAAGTTTCTGCCGCTGCTCACGCGCGGGATTCCGAAGCACTGGGGTGCCTACGCGAAGCTCTTCACCGAGGCCCACCTGAGCTCCGGCTGGCGCGCACTTGCGATGTTTCCGATCGACATGCTCATGGGCGGCTTCCGCGCATGGTTCATCAGGCCCAAGCATCACATTTCGATGTTCACGGGCGACGTGAGTGAGGACAGTCAGGAGGATGACGAAAAGCGCGTGGGCATGCGCACGCACGATAAAGAAGACAAGCTCACGGGCGCCGTGGATAAGCTCAACAGGCTCCTCTATCGCGTCAACGTCCGCGTGAGTGTGATCACACCCGCCGAGCACCGCGATCAGGCGGAGCTCAAGCTGGAGGAGATCAGCGGCAGTTTCCGCCAATTCACGCTGCCGCAGAGCAATGGTTTCTATGAAGGTGCCATCCGCGAATCGGCGACGTTCCCGACCGGATTCCGCATCCGTCCGTACGCGATGTCGGTGGAAGAAGTGGCCACGCTCTGGCACGTGCCGAACATGATGGTGAAGACGCCGAATATCGACTGGGTACTTAGTAGAAAATTAGAACCTCCGGTGGATTTGCCAATCGTTTCCTCAGAAACCCCCACCCCTGGCCCCTCCCCCACTGTCCTTCGGCAAAGCTCAGGACAGGCTCTGGGAGAGGGGAATGATTTGACGGTGCTTGGAGAGGCCGTTTTCCGCGGAGAGCGGCGCAAATTTGGCATCCGGCTCGACGATCGCCGCAGGCACGTCTACATCATCGGAAAAACAGGCATGGGCAAATCGACGCTGCTCGAGAACATGATCTTCTCCGATATCCATGCCGGGAAGGGAGTCGCGGTGATCGACCCGCACGGGGATCTGATTGACGCATGTCTGCGGTTCATCCCAAAAGAACGCAGCAACGATGTCATCTTATTCGACCCGTCCGATAAGGAGTATCCCGTCGCCTTCAACATGCTCCAGTGCGAGAGCAGTGAGCAGCGGTCACTTGTCGTTTCGGGGCTCATGAGCGTCTTCAAAAAGCTCTGGCCCGAAGCGTTCTCGGGACGCATGGAGTACATTCTGCGGAACACTCTTTTGGCGCTCACGGAAGCGGGAAACCAGTC
>CAZXIO010000030.1:0-3937 GCA_964640805.1 uncultured Candidatus Peribacteria bacterium | reverse complement strand
CACGCCATGGACACGGGCAAGATCATTCTGATGAACCTGAGCAAAGGAAAACTGGGCGAAGACAACTCCGCATTCCTCGGCTCCATGTTCGTCACAAAGTTTCAACTGGACGCCATGAGCCGCGCCGATGTCCCCGAGAAAGATCGCAGGGATTTCTACCTGTACGTCGACGAATTCCAGAACTTCGCCACCGAGAGCTTCGCGACGATCCTCAGCGAAGCGCGCAAGTATCGTCTGAACCTCACGATGGCCCATCAGTACGTCAATCAGCTTCTCATCGACGACAAATCCACCGCGCTGCGCGATGCCGTGTTCGGCAACGTCGGCTCGATGATCAGTTTCCAAGTGGGCAGCGACGACGCCGAACCCCTCAGTCTCCAATTCGAAGAAATGGTCTTGCCCAAAGACATCTTGAGCCTCCCCAAGTATCACGCGTACATCCGGCTCATGATCAAAGGCATCCCCAGCAAGCCGTTCTCACTCAGCACATTGCCACCCCCCGAGTTCTCGCAAGATGACGGCCGCATCGCCGTGATCAAGCGTCTTTCGCGTGAGCGATATGCGGAGGAGCGGACGGTCGTGGAAGACAAGATCGGCAAATGGGTGCAGAGCGGTCGTGACGCGCGCGCGAACGCCAAGAGCAGTGAGAAATCCAAAGAGAAAGAGGATGAAGAAAAGAAGAAAGCCAAAGCGAAGGGCATGAGTCTGGATGACTACCGCAAGTGGCGCGACCGCGAAATGTGGTTGAATGACTTCAACGCGCTGCGGAAGAAGGAATTTAAAGGCGAGACGCTCACCAAAGATGATCAGGCGAAGATGGTCGAATTGCAGAAGAAGCTGGAGGCATCGGGGGGCGTGCCACCGCCGAGCAAGACGATGCTGGCGGAGGCACGGTCGCTCGCGAGCGACGTGCCGGAGAAGGAGAAGGGGACCGGGAAAGTGAAACTGAATTAGGGCGTGGGCGAACCGTCATACGGCGGCAAATTCAAGGGCTCGTAATCAGGTTGCACGACGATGGTTTCGGGAAAAGTCTGGTGAATTTGTTCAATGAGGCCCGAGAAAATACCCGCCTCATCCACCGCCCTATTGCGTTCGAGCTGCTCGACCACATTTTGCAGCAGATCCACGATTTCCCGACGGATTTCCAACTCATTTTCAGCGTGCTCCGAGGAGCCGACTGCGGCTGTGCGTGTTGCCGCTTGTGCGCGATCGATGAGTTGCGCAATGAAAAACGCCACGAATTCGGCATTATCCCAAGGTAGTTCGGCCGCCATATTTTTGCTGAATCTGATTGCAGACAAAACGTTCGTATTGCTCGTACTTTGGAGCAAGCGGAAAACATGCTGAATCATGCGAATGTTTGCACCCGCCGCTTCTTTAAAACCCGAATCGCGTGAAAGGGTGCTTATTTCTGAGAGCAGGCTGATTCGCTGTAATCCGTCGGCAACGATGCCTTCGCGGTACACTTCCTCTTCCTGCCGCGCTTTTGTCGTTTCGGGTCCTTCGGTGATTTCATTGACTCTCTGTTGCAAGTTTGAGATGACCGACACGAGTCCGTACCTCGCGCGGACGCGTACGGGTTGTACGGTTCTGTTTTCGGGATCGGTGACGGCCAATTCTTGCAGCACATCAAGAATGCTTACGAGTTGTGTACGACGTGCGCGCGTCGAGAGCGTTTGGTCGCGGTTTGTTTCTCGTACAAGAATATCCATGGTTGCCACGCGCTCCTGCGGCGACAGCGAAGAGTCCCTTGCACGCGTGATAAGTGCGTCGAAGGAATGCCGCTCGATGCCATTATCGAGAGATTCCCGTGCCGTTCGCTGTTCCTCGGACGACAGATCACTTTGGGACAGAATTGTTTGCAACTGCTTGCGAATGGGATCAAACGTCGCGGAAGGAGTCCGTTGCATGATTGCGTCTTGTTCGGTATCTGCTGCAATAATGGCCAAAGTACGCAGTGCGGCCAGGCGCGTGACGGGAAGAGGATCACCCAGCATGACGCCAAGCAGTCGCACGACGTTTTCACCGCCGGCTGATCCACTTTGATGTGCTGAAAAACGAAAATCATTCGTTTCACTTACCATGAAATATTCATCAATGGCCGAACTGACTGCCTGCCGCCGGGCATCGTTATCCCGTCTTTCCATGATGCGTTGCAGTACGATGCAACCCTCCGGCGTATGAAGAAGGATGCCGGCGAATGCGGAATATTGTTGCGATGTTACGTCCGCTTGCTCCATGCGCGCAAAGACGGCGTTCACAGAGGCGGCTTCACGATGAAGCCCTTCGGCCGCCAAGTGCGCGTTTCGCAAACCGGTTTCGATTCCAATCATATCGACGATCCTGTCTCTGATGACGGCATTTTCATTGCGTGCCGGGCGCTCCAATGTGCCGAACTGTCCTGCAGAGATCGTAAGGGTAACAACGGACGGATTTGTGTTTGTGATGACGTAGCGCATGCGCGGTGGGTTGGAGTTCGGGATTGCGTCCCGCCTGGCCGTGTAGCGACCTTGCATAGTGACGAGGTAATCTCCCGACAGACCAAAGAGATCGTGCGGAGCAGATGTCACACCATCGGCTGTGCTGAAACCCAGCTGCACCACTTCATCGGCAGCCACATCGAACGTATGGACCGTGCCGTCCGTCGTCTCTCGTACGTTGTAGTGTGTCGGGTTTGGGGTAGGCTCCGTCTCTTGCCCAAGCGAAAGGAGTTGTTCTTGAAATGTTTCTATTGATGCTGCACTCTCCACTATTTGTCCATCACGACAGACGTAACAGATGCCCGTCAGAATTCCGTCGTCGAGTTGAAAAAAACGACTGACACTATTTTCCGTAAGCAGAAGCCCGATTACGCGCATTCGGTCCGCGACAGAAGGAATGCCATTGAGCACTAGCAGTGCCGACGAACGACTCTCGGGGCTCGTACTTCTGAGTCCGCGAAGGAGCTCCAAGCTATTGATATTTTCTCGTTCCGCAATATATGCAATAAACGAACGACCGTTCATTTGCTGGTATTCCCGATGCCAGTTCCTCCATACGGTTGCGATTGCGCCGAATATCACTCCCGGGCGGCGGTCTTGGGTCCCCGTTGGCACGGTGAGTTGCGAGAATAGTCTATGCGCTTGTCTCGCGCCCTCCGGATCCTCCGGTGCGCGCCGGGCGAGGTAAGCGCGGAGCGCGGGAGATTGCGCGCTTGCAGGCAGCAAATCTTCCCATGCTCTGCCATCAGCGATGCGGATCAAGGCCTCGGCCCCCGCGGGGCCGGCAGCGACGAGAACATCCCGACAAATAACGCTTGCATCGCCCGTTGCCCTCAGCATTCGTGCGGTGACGATCGGGACGATCCCCGGATGTTCGCGAGCGATGTTCTGCGCAATGTCGGCGAAAAATCTGCGCTGCTCATTCTGCTCCTCTCCACCGGCATTGAGGGCGCTTTCAATGACCATATCGAAAGCCGCGGGCCCCAAACGCACAAGTGCGGGAGCTTCGGCAGCCAATGCCTTCCGGACTTTGCCTATTTGCTGGTCTAACTGCACGGATTCGGGCGTGCGGCCCTGGATTGGTCGCCGACGGAGTTCAAGCGTGTGGATTTCCCCGAACAGCGTGTGCGCACGATCCACGATGGTTCGGACAACCATGGCTCGGGCTTTCTCGGCGAACGCATCTTGGTGGTCGGGGTCCACGGTTTCAAGCTTTCGAAGCAATTCTTCCCTCTGCTGTTTGATGTCCGATTGCCCGGGTCCATTGGGAAGCTGGAAACCGCTGAGGCGTGTTACCTCGTCGAAACCGAGTAAGCGCCGTTCGCGGTGGAAGGAGGAGAATAGGTTCATAGGTGGATGTTGGTATTTCCGGTCATTATAGCATTTTTGAGACGTTTTGGACAACAAAAAAGACCCCGTGTGGAGTCTTTTGTGTGTCTCTCGGTGTGCGTCAGGGT
>CAZXIO010000029.1:2904-14473 GCA_964640805.1 uncultured Candidatus Peribacteria bacterium | reverse complement strand
ACGTTCGTGGACGTGCCCGGCACGCTCCAGCACACGAGCAAACCGATTCATGAACTGGAGGATGTGCTGAAGGGCGGTGCCGGCTTCGACGGCAGCTCCATCCGCGGCTTCCGCCAGATTCAGGAGAGCGACATGCTCCTGATCCCCGATGTTAGTACGACAATTCTCGATACGTTCAAAACCGAGCAGACCGTGTCTGTCCTGTGTGACGTCAAGGACCCCATCAGCGGCGAATGGTTCGAGAACAGCCCCCGCACGATCGCGAAGCGCGCGGTGCAGTACCTGAAGGACAGCAACGTGGCCGACATGGCCTACTTCGGCCCCGAGGCCGAATTCTTCATCTTCGATTCCGTCCGCTACGACACGAAAGCGCAGGGATCCTACTTTGAAGTCGACTCCAATGAAGCGATCTGGAATTCGGGGAAGGAGGAAGTGATGGGAAATTTGGGCTACAAGATCCGCCACAAAGAGGGCTATTTCCCGACATCTCCTGCCGATACCCAGCAGGATCTGCGCTCGATGATGGTGCGCGAGATGGAGCGCGCCGGCATCAAGATCGAAACCTTCCACCACGAAGTGGCAACGGGAGGTCAGGCGGAGATCGATATGGAGCGCGATGAGCTGGTGATCATGGCCGATAAGCTGATGCGCTATAAATACATTGTTCGTAACGTCGCCTTCCGCTTCGGGAAGACCGCGACCTTCATGCCAAAACCTCTGTGCGGCGACAACGGCTCGGGCATGCACGTCCACCAGAGTTTGTGGAAGGACGGCAAGCCGCTGTTTGCAGGAAATGAATATGCGGGCCTGAGCAAAATGGCGCTGCACTACATCGCCGGTCTTCTGCACCACGCGCCTGCGCTCTGCGCTCTGAATAACCCCACAACGAACAGCTACAAGCGTCTGGTTCCCGGCTTCGAGGCGCCGGTGAACCTGATCTACTCGGCCCGCAACCGCTCGGCCGCGATCCGCATCCCGATGTATTCGAATAACCCCAAGGCCAAACGCGTGGAGTTCCGCATGCCCGACCCCGCCTGCAACCCGTACCTCGCCATGTCGGCACTGATGCTGGCCGGTCTCGACGGCATTGAGCGCGGACTTTTGCCGGGTAACCACACCGACAAGAACCTTTATGATATGAGTCCCGAGGAACTTGCGACGATCAAGCACGCGCCCGCAAGTCTGGGCGAAGCCCTCGACGCGCTGGAGAAGGATCACGACTTCCTGACGAAGGGAGGCGTGTTCACAAAGGACTTCCTGATGAGTTACGTCGCCGGCAAGCGTGCCGAAGTGGCCGATCAGGCCAAGTGGCCCACCGCGCGGGAGTTCTATGCGTACTACGATGTGTGAACGGCACATGAATTGATGGATTTTTTCTGCCCCCCCTCTACCCCCCCCCTACCATGGAAATCGCTCTCCCCGATCTGAAGATCGCACTCGATACCGCCTGGGTCCTCATCGCCGCGTTCCTCGTCTTCTGGATGAACGCGGGCTTTGCTCTGGTTGAATCCGGTCTCTGCCGCGCAAAGAACTGCGTGAACATTCTTGCGAAGAACTATGTGGTCTTCGCCGTCTCCACCGTCGCGTTCTGGACCGTCGGCTTCGCGCTGATGTTCGGGAACGGCAATCCATTCATCGGCCTCACGGGCTTCGTCCCATCACTCATCAACGGGTCCGCTTCTTTCAGCGCACTCGACTGGACCTCGGTCCCCATGGCGGCCAAATTCTTTTTCCAGCTGGTGTTCGCCGGCACCGCAGCCACGATCGTTTCGGGCGCGGTGGCTGAGCGCATCAAGTTCGGATCGTTCATTGTGTTTGCGGCGGCGCTGACGGGTGTCATCTATCCCATTGCCGGTCACTGGATCTGGGGAGGCGGCTTCCTCTCGACTCTCGCCGTTCCCTTCCATGATTTCGCGGGTTCCACGGTGGTCCACAGTATCGGAGGCTGGGCCGCTCTGACGGGAGCCGTCATCCTTGGAGCGCGCATCGGGAAATTCGATGCCCACGGCAAATCGCAGACCATTCGGGGACACAATATGACGAACGTCACTCTGGGAGGACTGATCCTGTGGTTGGGATGGTTCGGCTTCAATCCGGGCAGCACCATGGCCGCTGACGCGCGTTCGATCGCACACATCGCCCTCACGACCAATCTCGCCGCGGCAACAGGAACACTCACGGCTCTGCTTGCATCGTGGTACCTGCAGAAGAAACCTGATTTGGGAATGCTTGTGAATGGAACGCTCGGCGGCCTCGTGGCGATCACGGCCGGATGCGACGCCGTTTCCATGGTGGGAGCCGTGACGATCGGAGGCATTGCCGGCGTGCTGGCGGTCCTTTCTGTCTTCATGTTCGAAAAATTGCGCGTCGATGATCCGGTCGGCGCGCTATCCGTGCATTTGATGAACGGCATGTGGGGGACGCTGGCCGTTGGCCTGTTCGCGACGACGACAGGTTCGGTTTTCACCGGCGCCAATGGATTGTTTTACGGCGGCGGCGTGTCGTTGCTCACCTCCCAGGCGATCGGAGTGGTCGTCGTGGGAGGATTCGTCGCGATTGCATCCTCCGTCACATGGTTTTTGATTAAAGCCATCATCGGTCTGCGCGTCGGCGCAGCGGAGGAAAGGGCCGGACTCGATGAAGGGGAACACGGAATGTCGGCATACGTTTTTAACGAGTAAATCTCCGTCCTTCCATAATGACACTGACCTCTGCTCCAACAACCTTCGGGGAGAGAGTCTCCCCGAAGGTTGTCTTGTATCGTCCCTCAATCATCAAAGCTGAAAGAGACTCCCGTCTGGGCAATGCTTTCGCTCAGCGGAGGTCTCATCGGCCTGATCGTCATTGTTTTTCTGTACCCGTCGGCTATCTGATGATCATCGGCTGCACTGCATACGTAGTACTGGCCCGTGCCCGCGCGACCCAGTGGACGGTACCAACGGTGTCTTTGACTCCAACAGCATCGATCTCGTTCCACCCCAAGACAGCCTTGGAATCGATGTAGAGCTTCACACGCCGGAAAGCGAACGGAACATCGACGGGAATGACGGCGATTCCGACGCCGGTTTCGGCATCCACTTTCACCGGATCCTTGCCCTTCCACACCTCCACTTCCCTGTTGCCGTCGAACACGGTCACGCGGGAAAGAGCGCCCGGATTGTACGTTTCATACACATGAATTTGCGAAGCGTGCATAGCGCCCCGATAGGTGAGGAGCAGCCATTCGTCGCGATCATCGGTACTGAGCGACGCCCATGCGGTGCCGATGTCTCCGGACTGGAGCGTATCGGGAGCGCCCGTCAGTTGTTCCGGTCCCCACGAGCGTTTGCCATAGGTGGATGGCGACGGTATCTCGCCCTCCATGGGGCCACCGCATGCCAGAGCGAAAGAAGGGAGCAAGATGATGATGGCTGCGATCAGCGCGCGGGTCTTCATGAGAATGGGGGAAGGAAGCGTGTGCACGGTATAACGAACTTCAGTACGATTTGTTACATGGAGCACGGTGGTCTTGACTGTATCTTTCAAGATAATACAGTGATGCAATGGAAGCGAAGTTGAACATCGTCGGTCCGCTCACACCAGCACAGGCTCTGGCGCCACAGGCTCTTATTCAGACAGTGTGCCGTTGCCAAAAAGAGAGAGATTTCTCGCAAGATCGGCTTAAGAGCATCTTGCACGACGTCTACTTCGACCCGGCTCCGGCCATGAACGTATATGGTCCATTGATGGATTTTGCTGTTGCCGCTCAATCATGCAAAGCCTATCAATATCCTCATGATTCCATATTGGCGCTTATACAAGGAGTCTCTGAGGAGTCCGCCACAAAACAATAGATTTTGTTATTTTTTTGCCTGATCCTTCCTCCCCATTACCAGTGACGACGGACACTCTTTCCTAAACGGACATTCATCACACTTGCGATTCCGGGCCGTGCAGAGTGAGCGGCCGTGACTGATCAGAAGCGTATGAAGCAGCCCCCACTTCTCTTTCGGAGTCTGCCGCATCAGATCCAATTCGATCTTGTCCTGTGTTTTGGCTTTTGTGAGGCCAAGGCGCTTGCTCACCCTCCACACGTGCGTATCCACTGCGATGCCTTCCTGCTTCCCAAATGCGGCGTAGAGGACGACTGTCGCCGTTTTGCGGCCCACGCCCGGCAGTGTGAGCAATTCGTTCATCGTCTGCGGGATGTCATCGTCAAATTTCTCAACAATGATCTTTGATGCCGCTCTGATGTACCTCGTCTTATTGTTGAAGTGCCCGCACGTGAAGATGTCGCGCTTGAATTCACTCTCGGGAACCTTGAGGACCGACTGAGGAGTCGGATATTTTTTGAAGAGCATCGGCGTGACCATATTCACGCGTTTATCCGTGCACTGCGCACTCAGGATCGTCGCGAGGAGCAGATGAAAGGGCGTATCAAAGTTGAGGAAGGTAAGCGGGGGCTTGTGGAGTTTGCCGAGCTTGCGGAGGACGGTGGAAGTAGTGATGGCAGACATTGGTGAATGGCGAAATGGCAGAATGGTAGCAGTACCACCATTTAACCATTCAACCATTTCTCTTTCGACCTCTCTTCGCTGTATAGTCCCGTCCTCCCCTCATGTCATCTCTCCCTCCCATCACCGTCTTTGACGTTGAAACGACGGGTCTGGACCCCCGTCGGGGGCACCGGATCATCGAGATCGCAGGGGTACGGGTGGAAGATGGAAAAGTGCTCAAGGACGTTCATTTTGTGTCAATGGTGAACCCCGAGCGCGGGATTCCGTGGGAAGCGAAGCAGGTGAATAAAATCAGTGATGAGGATGTAAAAGGCGCTCCGACGATCGATCTGGTGCTGCCGCAGTTTCTGGAGTTCGCCGCCGGCACCACGCTCGTGGCACACAATGCGACGTTCGACGTCGGTTTTCTGGAAAGTGAGAAACAATACTGCTGGGGCTACACCGATCTGCCCGAGTGCCTGTGCACGCTCACCCTCAGCCGCAATCTGTATCCGCGTGAATTCCGTCACTCGCTTGATGTCCTCTGCGCTCGATTCGGACTCATCGCCACTGTTTCGCGCCACAGAGCGCTGACGGATGTGCTGCTGACGGCGGAGGCGCTCACAAAAATGCTTGAATTCGGGAACATTCGGTCGATGGATGAGCTCCGGATGCGGGCGGGAGTGAAGCAGTTGACGAAGTAGAAATTTGTTTGAATTCGTGCGTACTGGTCTGCGAATACCTGCTGTACACTCAGAGTTCCATGAGAAACGTTCAGCGTGATCGGCGGCATCGGTTGTGGCTGAAATTCCTGCTCTCTGCGAATGCGCAATCCGCCAACACGGACATGTTGAGTGCGTACTTCATGCGCTGCTTCGGCGCCGATCCCGAGCATTTGTACACGTTCATACGCTTTTTGGAGCAGCACTGCGCGGAACTCCGTCGCACCCCCAAAGAACAACGGCAAGTTGCGCGCCGGTATTTGCAGATTCTCTCCCCGCTCAGCGAACGGTTCGGCTTCTTCGAAGAAAAAGAGCGGATGGATACCCTGTGCTTCCGCATCACCGAACCGAAGCAGTTCCGGGAAATGAGTGCGACTCTCTCCCGCTACCGGCAACGCTCACGCGGTGTGATCCGCAGAATTTCCGCTATTCTGGAGAGACTGCTGAAGAGCACGGGACAGGCATATGTTCTTCAGGGCCGCTACAAAAATCTGTACAGTGTCCGGCGTAAACTTGAGCTCAAAGGGCGCATGCACTCTCCTCTGCAGCTCCACGATATCTTCGCCTTCAGGATCATTCTCGATACGCAAAATGACGCGGACTGTTTTGGAATCGTCAACATGCTCCACGACACTTTTCAACCCATTCCGGGCAAATTCAAGGATTACATCACGATTCCAAAAATCAACGGATACCAGAGTCTGCATACGATTTTGAACGGAGTGATTTCGGATCTCGATCTGCCCATCGAAGTGCAGATACGCACGAGGGCAATGCATGAATTTGCCGAGCAGGGCATCGCTTCGCACTGGCTGTACGCGCATCAGAAGAGAACACAATGGATCACGCGGCGGGAAGAGCAATTGATGTCGCATTTCGCATCGCTGTCGAAAGAAGCCAGTCGGGAAGATGTGGTGCATTGCATCACTCCACGCGGCGATATCCTGCGCATGCCCGCCGGCTGTACGATTCTCGACGTTGCCTACCGCATTCATACGGATATCGGCAACCGGGCGAGCGGCGCCCTTGTCGATGACCGGCCGCGGTCGGTCCATCACCTTGTGCAGGAAGGCGACCGTGTGCAGATTCTCACCACTAAGACCCATGCCCATTCCCGAAGCTAGTTCCCTCTACCGGACGCTCGTGGAACGCATGCACGAAGTGGTGTGGATGTGCGATGAGCAGGACCGCACGGTGTACGTGAATCCCCGTTTTTATGAACTCACCGGTTACGCGCCGGAAGATATCATCGGCAAAGAGCCGTACGAGTTCTGGGATCCCGCAACCGCCGACACCGTTCGCCGCGTGAACACGCATGAACGGAAACAGGGAATCAGCAGCAGCTACGAGGGAAACATCCTCACCAAGGACGGCCGGAAAATCCCCGTTTTCGTCAGCGGGATGCCTCTCGAGACCGGCGGCACGATGGGCATCATGACGGATATGCGTGAGGTAAAGAAGAGGGAGGCACAGCAGCGCCTGCTCGGAAGTGCAGTACAGCTGGCGAGCGACGCCATCATCACTCTGAGTGAAGACGGAATCGTCCTTTCATGGAATAAGGGTGCGAAGATGATTTTCGGATACCGGGAAGCCGACATCATGGGCAAGACGTTGGAGGGCATTCTTTCTTCCGACGATCTCCACGTCCTTCTGCAACCCGCAGGCACACACCAGCAATGTGAATTGCGGGCGAAGAGCAAAAATGGCCACGCGGTTGCGGTATCGGCGACGATCACTCCGGTTTTGACCGACGATACCGGGGAGCAACGCTCGCTCTTGCTGATCGCGCATGACATCACCACGCAGAAGAAAGTGGAAGAAGAGCTTGCACTCAAATACACGAAACTGCGCGACGCCTACAATACCTTCGGCGTGCTGCGGCGGCACATGGATTACATTTTGGAACTCGCCGAGCTTGCCGCGCAGCCGCATCAACTCAAACTCATCACCGATTACATCGTGAACGCCGTCATCATGCTCACGCGGGTCGACGCCTGCAGCATCCGCATCTTCAATCCCGCGGAGCAGACACTCGAAACGATCTCGTCTTTTGGCCTCAGCGAAGACTGGCTTGGCAAAAGAGTCATCAAGTACAAAGACAGCCTCACGCGGAAGGCGTTCGAGCGGGGTTCGGTTCTGAAAATCATCGATCTGATGAAGGAGCCCCGCTATTTATCGCGCGCGCTGGCCAAGAAGAGCAACCTTCATTCCCTGCTCCTGGTGCCGCTCGTGTTTCAGAAGGAACTGCTGGGATGCCTAAACCTCTACGCCGGCCCCGAGAAGAAATTGGAAATTCTGGACAATGAATTCATCGAACGTTTCGCGCACGTCGTCACTCTTGCGCTTGCGGCACACCGGCCGCCCGTGCAGGAGAAAAAGACGAAGCGGGCATGATAGAATGCCTGCATGGCGGCCCTGCCCATCCTCACCGGGGTGAATAACCCCGTACTGCGCAAAAAAACCGCGCCCGTGCCGAAGGTGACCAAGAGCGTCCTCAAATTGATCAAAGACATGAAAGCCACGATGGAAGAGGCCAATGGCGTGGGTCTAGCGGCGCCACAGGTGGGCGTCTCACTCAGAGTATGTTTGGGACAAGTGAACGGAAAACTGACTCCGCTCATCAATCCCGTGATCACGAAGAAAAGCAAAGAAATCGCGATCGACGAAGAGGGCTGCCTGAGCCTCCCGCTCATCTACCTGCCCATCCCCCGCTCGGTGGAGATCACGGTCACGTATCTGGATGAAAAAGGAAAAGAGCAGGAACGGAAACTCCGGGATTTCGATGCGCGGGTCGTCCAGCACGAAGTGGACCATCTGGAAGGGATTCTGATCGTGGATTACAGGACGAAAGCCGAAGGAAAAGCGCCGGGGAAGCCGATGTAATTGATAGTTTTTATACTCTCGCTAGTTCCATCTTGAGGAGATTTGAGCATGCATTAGCAAGCCGGGCCCTGATAGCTCTCGGATTTCTCTCTAGTGCTGCACTGATCTCCGGAATAGTTGCTCCGTCGAGGAGTTTCTGCATCGCAGCCCGCTGACCATCCGGTAACTCCTGAACAAGCTGCACCATGTACTGAACCGTGTCATTATGCATCACTATTTTCAGCGGATCGGCTGCCGTGTCCATATCGAAATCACCGGCTTCAAACGACAGCATATTCGTCATCATGCGCTGCCTGCGCTCATTTGTGCGCAAATAATTAGTGATCATATTCTTAGCAATTGTATGCAGCCACCCGGCTATTGTTCCGCGCTTTTCATAGATCGCAATCTTGGCGATCGCCTTCGCAAATACTTCGTTCACAATATCTTCCGCATCGTGGCGGTTGCCGGTGCATCTGTGAGCAAATTGAAACAAGGGGGAGTGGCGCTGTCGGTGCACTTCGCTCCATGCATCCTGATCGCTCTCCTGCAGAAGACTCACAAATTCCGGATCGTCCAATGATTGCAACTCGCCTGGATCCCTGTCCAAACTCTTTGCTGCATGTGATTTCATACCACGGAATGTATAGCACGTCCATCATCCCAGCAAGTCAGTTACGATTGCAAAAAAAGCCCTAAAACCTCTATTCTTAGAACATGGAACTGGAAGCCATCATCGGCCTTGAGGTTCACGCGCAGATGAACACGAAGACGAAGATGTTCTGCGGGTGCGATAACGACGCATTTGGGAAGGAACCGAACACGACGGTGTGCGAAGTGTGCATGGGCCACCCCGGAACGCTCCCAGTGCCGAACAAGGAATCGATCATGAAGGCGATCGTTGCGTCGCTGGCGCTCAAGTGCACGATCAACGAAAACAGCCACTTCGACCGCAAGCATTATTTCTACCCCGACTTGCCATCGGGATTTCAGATATCACAGTACGACTTCCCGCTGGCCTCAAAGGGCGCGGTGAACTACGACATGCAAGGCAAAGAAATGACCTGCAATATCACCCGGTTACATATGGAGAATGATGCGGGGAAGTTGAGTCACCGCGGTGATGTTACGTTGTGCGATTACAACCGTGCAGGAACGCCCTTGATGGAGATCGTCACTGAGCCGGATTTGAGGTCAGCGGATGAAGCCGTGGCGTTCGCCGAGGAGCTCCGACGAATGCTGATCGCCGTGAACGCGTCCGAGGCGGACATGTTCAAAGGCATGATGCGGTTCGATGCGTCGATCTCCCTCCGCGAAAAAGGCACGAAGAAACTGAACCCGCGCAGCGAAATCAAGAACCTGAACTCATTCAAATCACTGGAAAAAGCGCTGCAGTATGAGGAAAAGCGACTGCGGAAAATCTGGGAAGAAACGGGCGGACCTCTGGAGAGGGACATCACCGTGGGGTGGGTGGATGACGAAGAGAAAACGAGAATACTCCGCGACAAAGAAAACGCGGGCGACTATCGCTATTTTCCTGAGCCCGATATTCCGCCGCTCAAGATCACGGCCGCGATGGTCGCGGACTTACAGAAGCATATTCCTTTACTCCCGCGCGAGCAGAAGAAGCACTTTGTCGATATGGGACTGAGCGGTGCCGAAGCTGCGACGCTGATCGATCAGCCGGCCATGCGCGCAGTCTTCGATGCCGTCTATGGTAAGACAAAAGATGCGAAGCGCGCGTCGGGTCTTGTTCTGACCCAGCTGATCGGATTTCTGAATGCGCATGGGAAGACTCCGGCCGATGCTCCGTCTCCGGATGTGATACTGGAACTTGTGACGGCGATTGACGCGGGCACGATCTCGGCCAATGCGGGGAAGACGGTCCTTGAGGAAATGATCCTGACGGGAAAGGCTCCCGCTACGATCATCAAAGACAAAGGCATGGGCCAGATCTCGGACACAGGCGCGCTTGAGGAGCTGGTCAAACAGGCCATCGCCGCCAACCCGAAAGCGATTGAGTCGTACAAGGCGGGAAAGGGTCAGGCCCTGGGCACAATCGTGGGCTGGGTCATGAAGGAAACGAAGGGACAGGCGAACCCGGCGATGGTGAATGAGATTTTGATGGAACTGATCTAGGAGTTCCCAAAAATACAAATATTTGGTATAATAATAATATGAAGTCTTTGGATTTTGAGTGCGAATTGGCCAACATTCTGGAAGCAGTAGGAATGCACGAGGAGGCAGAGGGTGATGTGCTCTCCCTGAAAGGAAGGCCATTGAAAACTGCAGTGATGAATGGTCGAACGCGGCTCTCGCAATTATTGCAGGAAGGGAAAGAACGCCCGCGACAGGCAACGGAAGAGGAGTCGAGCGTGGTCATCCCCGATGCTGCATCCATGAATCTTCATTTAGGTCTGGCAAAGCAGTTCGGTCAGACCGTTTCATTTCGCGCCCAAAAAGGAGGGAAAATAAAAGGCTCCATCTACGAAGTGAACCTCGATTCCCTCCGCGTGATACCGGAGGGCTGTAAAGGCACATTAATCGAGGATGCCACGTTCGCCGATCTGGAAAAGGACGGGGGCGTCCGGATTCATCACATCCATCCGGTGCAGAATGTTGACTGGCTCGTCACCAACTGGCAAAAGTACCCTCTGAAGTTTGTGGAAGCATGCAAGGCTCCGCTCAAATTCGTGCGGCTCCCCGGAGGCAAGCCCTACATCCTTTTCCGCAGCCTGCCCGATGTAAACCCACCTTGGATAGCCTGGATCGACGAAGAAGGAGTGTTCGATGTAAGCGTAGAGATGAAAATTACCGGTGCATTGCAGGTATGGCAGGACAGAAAAAATTTCTTGCGACGTCTCGGAAATGCCCTGAAGAAATAAGTGCAAAGCGGCGGCCTACGCCCTCTCCTTGTACTCCCCCGTCTCCGTGTTCACGATCACTTTGTCGCCTTCGTTGATGAAGAGCGGGACGTTCACCGTGAGACCCGTATCCATGGTGGCCGGCTTGCTGCCGCCCGTTGCGGTGTCGCCTTTCACGCCGGGAATCGTTTCTTTGACGGTGAGGACGACGGTGGAGGGCAGCTTGATGCCGATGGGATTCTCGCCGTACATGAGCGCATCGCATTCAAGTCCGTCCGCGAGATAGCCCGTTATTTCTTCAAGTGAATCTTTCTGCAGCGCGAATTGATCGTAGGTTTTCAGGTCCATGAACGTGCAGGTGTCGTTATCGCTGAACAGGTACTGCACATGCTTGTATCCCACGTCCGCCTCTTCGATTTTCTCGCTGCCCTGGAAATTGCGCGCGAGCGTGGCACCCGTCTTCAGATTCTTGAGCTTGCACTGCATGTTGGCCTTGCTCTGGCTTTTGCGGCCGAATTGGGAGCTCATCACAAGGTACGGCTCGCCGTCGATGCTGATGGCACGGCCCGGTTTGAGATCGGTGATCGTGTACATGGGACAGGGATTCTGAAAGACGGATTGATGGGAGTCAAGCTATGTCATCCTG
>CAZXIO010000029.1:0-2804 GCA_964640805.1 uncultured Candidatus Peribacteria bacterium | reverse complement strand
GAGCCTGCGAAGGACGGCATGGCGTTGTCTATGGTTCGCAAGCTCACCATGACAACTTTCGTATTAACATTCTCCATTCACGCACTCCGTCCCCATCGACTTCTCCTGCTCCGTTGCCATCTGCAGTAATTGCGACTTCACGAGCTCCTTCAGGTCGTCTGTTGAAACTAAAAGGCTCAGCTTGCGAAGCACTTTGCCGCGGTCGGGATCGCTCTGCACACGATGCAGCTCCAGGCGCATCTGGCTCACTTGGCCCTGATTCGTTTGGTAAATATTCATGACGCGGTTATAAATTTGCTGGGCTTCCTCGGCCAACTGCTCAGGTGAGCGGTGGGGCTTGTCGGATGAGGCGGCGGATGAGGCGGCGGCCCGTCGCGCCATCTCCATGGCTCTTCGCTCAACGAGCGTCGGTGACGTATCCACCACGATCACCGGCTCACCGGCCTCGATCACCGTGGCGACGGAGGTGAGAGTGGCCTCCACTTCGCTCCGTTCCTCCGGCGAGAGCGTCTTTTCCGTCAGTCCGGACGGGGCAGCCATGGTCTCTTTCAGTTGTTCGAATTCCAGCCTGGCAAGCTCGGTGTCGCCTTCCTCCGCCCTGTGCTTCACGGCCGAGAGTTGATCGAGCAGGTCGGCGGCGGGATTCGGTTTGCTCCCCCCGTCATCGGGAAGAGCAGCGATGGTCTCGCGCACGATTTGCTTCAGCGCATATCCGCTATCGTCGGGCAATGCGGCCGACACGTCCGCGGATGCTTCGGAAGCTTCCTGCGCAACGAGAGTTGTCATGGCCACAACATCGCCCGATCCTGACGCCACGGCCAGCAGCGTGTCGCGGTATTCCTGCAGCGAGGCTACTGCGGCCGATCCGCTCCCGCGCGAGAGCAGAGCTGCGGCTTCGTTCAGGCGGGTATTGGCCTGCGAGAGAAGTTTCTTGGCTTTGCCTTCGGCATCGAACGTGAGGAGCACGTCCACCGCTTCCGCAAAACGTTTGGCGGGGTAGAAATCGGAACCGGGTAGGATGCCGGCGGCCGCGGCACGGCGCTCCTGTTGCATATGCGCAATCTCGCGCTGGTGCACGGCATCGCGGCTCAGGTTGCCGCTCACCCATACCTGATCATATGCGGAAGCAGCGATCTTCGTGACAGCGGGACTCTCGCCGTGCGTCAGTGCCATGTGCTGGCCTGCCAGAAGGGTGGTCTGCGAGCCGCGGCGCTCCACGGTTACTCCACGATGCCAGACATCGATCGTCGTGATGCCCGCCCGGCCAGCGGCCGTATCGGACGGGTCATCCTGATGCAGGGCCACGCTTCCTTCATTCACGACGACCCGCCCTTCGTTGGTGCCCACTGCGATGCCGGGGAGATCGCGCGGTACCAGACCCATCACCCACAGATCGCCTTTCCGCAGTGTGAGATCGGATGCCGCCACCGGCACCTTGGGGCGGTCGGCAAAGCCATTGATCGCGACGATGGTATGAGGACCGAGACGGACGACGGCGTCATCGTAGAAAACGACTGTGGCCTCGCCTTCACCCGTTTGCAACGTCGCAGGCTTGTACATAATCAATTCTCCCGTGAGCGGCTGCCATAGTCCTCCGCGCAAAATACTCACCTGCCCGCGTATGGGAAACACGTTCACACTCGCCTTGGCCACCGTGGGCGGTGCGAAGAAGATCGTGGGGCTCATGCGCATCACGAGAATGAGCACCGCAAGCGCGGCCACAAGTTTGAGCGGTTTTGAAAAGAATGGGGGAACGGAGATGGGCTCGAGCCTGCGCAGAATGCGCTGCCAGAGCAGAGGTTCCAGATCATCAGCGGGACGCAGTGCGTCGCGAAGCCTGTCCCAGAGCGTCGCAGGGACGGGATGAATACTCGCCGCAATGCGCACCCAGAGCGATCGACTCACCGATATGGCAGGATGCACCGTGTCGCGCGCCTGTGTGAGGACAGTGGCCGCACGCATGCGCGCCTGCATCTTTCCCTTGATGCTCTCCTGCACACGCCGTGACGGGCACATGTCTGCCTTCAGACCGTCGAGGAGACGTTCTGCACGAGGTTGCCCGTTTGACCGGCCGACTGTTGAGGAGAAAAAGAGACTCATGTGCAGTGTGAAAACGGCAAAAAAAGGCTTCTGTTACAAGTAAATATAGAAATTTCCTTGCTCCCTCTCCCATCGAAATGGGAGAGTGTGGCGCTTAGCGCCGGGAGAGGGCCGGGTGAGGGATGGATTAAACATGATTAATGGTGCATTTCAGGTGGTAAAAAGCCCTCAAGTTTACGCAAAGCCCTGAATTTGAGGATTCTCACGCCTCCTTGGGTCATCCGGAGCGTTCTGGCAACCTCGTGTGTGGGTAACTCTGCCACGTACGACAGCAGCAGGATATCGCGGTAGCGGCGAGGCAGTTTCTGGAGCGCCTCGCGCACGATGCGCAGAGTGTCGGCGTTTTTGACCCGCGTATCGGCCCGATTAAGCAGATCGGGATCGGCCAATTCGTCGGGAACTTCATCGAATTCCCGCTCCCGACGATACGAATCGATGATCGTATGCCGTGCGATGCGAAACAGCCATGCACCAAAGGGCACCCCTTTGCGCGCTTTGTATTGATGAAGCTTCTCCCACGCCTTCACGAACACATCGGCCACGGCGTCTTCCACCAGTTCTCCGGGCAACCGAAAAGCCGTGTATCGGTAGAGCGGTAGGAAAAAGTGATCGTAGATTTTCTCGAACGCCGTGTGATCGCCATCCTGCGCGCGTTCCACCCACGCCTGCAACTCGCCTTCGTCGATGGGTTCAATGGCCATGGA
>CAZXIO010000028.1:14169-15476 GCA_964640805.1 uncultured Candidatus Peribacteria bacterium | reverse complement strand
CGGAATCTTCAGCGTCGCAATGAATTCATGGAGTGACTTTTTGGTGACCTTCTCGCCCCGCGTCATCTCCTTCATGATTTCGTACGCGTCCGTGACCCCGTGCTTCCGAAGAACCGTCTGAATCGCCTCGGCGATCACTTGCGGATGCGAATCAAGTTCGGACTGAATGACGGATGCATCGGGCGCGATGCGCTCGAGACCGCGGCGGATGGAGTGGATGGCGAGGAGGTGATGTCCGAATGCGACGCCGACAGAGCGCTGGACTGTTGAGTCGCTGAGGTCACGTTGCAGGCGGCTGATCGGGAGTTTTTCCGCGAAGTGACTGAAGAGCGCCGTGCTGATACCGAGGTTTCCTTCCGCGTTCTCGAAATCAATCGGATTCACCTTGTGTGGCATGGCGGAGGAGCCCACTTCGCCCTTCACCGTCTTTTGCTTAAAGACGCCACGCGAGATGTACATCCACATGTCGCGGCTGAGGTTGATGAGGATCGTGTTGATCCGGCTCATCAAATGACTGAGCTCGGCAAGGTCATCGTGCGGATTGATCTGCGTCGTGTGGTTGAGCCGGAACCTGAACCCGAGGGACTTCACGAACGTCGCTCCGAAGCCTTTTAGCCCATCCCAATGGACATTGGGGTACGCCGCGGAGTGGGCGGAAAAATTTCCCACTGCGCCGCCGAACTTTCCCATCATTGAGAAATTCGTGAGCTGCTCGTATTGGTACGAGATCCGCTCCGTGAACACCATCATCTCTTTGCCGAGCGTTGTGGGCGTGGCAGGCTGGCCGTGCGTGAGACTGAGGAGCCGAATATTTTTCCAGTCCTCTGCCGTCTGCAAAAGTCCCGCGGACACATCCTCAATCGCAGGAATGATGATCTGTTTGAGCGCGCCGTGAATCAGAATGCCGTACGCGAGGTTATTGATGTCTTCGCTTGTAAGCCCGAAGTGAATGAAGGAAAGATACTTCTTGAGCCCTGCGATCGCCCCGATCTTCTCGCGCAGCCAGTATTCGACCGCCTTCACATCGTGGCGCGTCGTCGCCTCGATCTTCCGGATTGCGGCAGCGTCTTTGTCGGTAAACGCTTCGATCAGACTCAGGAGTTGCTGCTCCTGCTTTTTACTGAGAGGCGGAAACTCTTTCACCCCCTTCTCTTTCGAGAGCGCGATGAAGTAGCGGATCTCGATCTCGACCCTCGCCCGCATCAGCGCTTCCTCGCTGAAGAATGGCCGCAGGACGTCAACTGATGAAGCGTAGCGGCCGTCGAGGGGGCTTAGGGACTGCATTGGAAGGCAGTGTAGCGGAAATG
>CAZXIO010000028.1:0-14069 GCA_964640805.1 uncultured Candidatus Peribacteria bacterium | reverse complement strand
CATGTCATCCCGAGTAGCTCGCCGTGGAGCGGCGAGCGTACGAGGGATCACTCATCCTCATCTTCCTCCACCTGAGCCTCCTTCGGCCCCCTCCGCTCCACGATCTTCTTCTCTTCCCGCTCAATCGCCTTCTCGCCTTCAAAGACCACCAGAAATTCCTGCACCATCATGGTTTCTTTCTTCAGGAGCACCTCGGCGAGCTCATCGAGTTTTGAGCGATACTGAACAAGGAATCCCTTCGCACGCTCGTACTGCTCGCTTAAGGTTTTGCGGACGAAGACGTCGATATGTGCGGCAATTTCTTCGGAATAATTGCGCGATGATGCCGGATCGGCACCAAGGAACGCGGTCCCCTGCCTCTCGCCGTAGGCAACGAGTCCCAGCATCGAATCGCCCATGGCGTACTTCATCGCCATGTTTCGGGCGATCTGCGATGCGCGCTCGATGTCGTTCGACGCTCCCGTCGTGATTTCGTTGAAGATGATTTCTTCGGCCGCGCGGCCGCCGAGCAGCCCGCAGATTTCATCGATGAATTTTCCCTTCGAGGTGGTGTACTGGTCTTCCTGCGGCAAAAACCATGTGACCCCCAGTGCCGACCCGCGCGAGACGATGCTGATTTTGTGCAGGGGATCCGAAAGCGGACACAAATGCCCGACGATCGCGTGGCCGAGTTCGTGGTAGGCCGTGATGTCTTTTTCGTGCTGCGTCAGTTTGCGCGATTTCTTCTCGCCACCGATGGTCACTTTTTCCACCGCGTCGATCAGGTCACGCTGCGTGACGGCGGGGCGCTTGCGCTTGGCAGCGAAGATCGCGGCTTCGTTCATGATGTTTTCCAGATCGGCACCGGTGAGGCCGACCGTCTGCTTGGCAACGTCCGACATTTTGATGCTCTTGCCCATCTTCTTGTTGCGCGCGTGGACTTCGAGGATTGCCTGACGCGCTGCGAGATCGGGTTTGTCGATGAAGATGCGACGATCGAAGCGGCCGGGCCGCAGGAGCGCAATATCGAGGACGTCGGGCCGGTTCGTGGCCGCCATGACGATCACATTCGTCTCCTGCTCGAAGCCGTCCATCTCGGTAAGGATCTGATTCAGCGTCTGTTCGCGCTCGTCGTGTCCTCCACCGAATCCCGCACCGCCGCGCTGGCGTCCCACGGCGTCGATTTCATCGATGAAGATGATGCAGGGAGCGTTCCGCTTGGCCTTGGTAAAGAGGTCTCGGACGCGACTTGCGCCGACTCCCACGAACATCTCCACGAATTCCGAACCGGCGATCGAGAAGAACGGCACGTTCGCCTCGCCCGCGACCGCACGCGCGAGGAGCGTCTTGCCCGTTCCCGGTGCACCCACGAGGAGCACGCCCTTCGGGATCTTGGCGCCGATCGAGGTGTACTTTTTCGGGTTCTTGAGGAAATCAACCACTTCGACCAGATCTTCTTTCGCTTCCTCCGCGCCGGCGACGTCGGCGAACCGCGTCTTCACCTGCCGCGCGTCTGCGATGCGCGCACGCGATTTGCCGAAACTGAGCGCGTTCGACTGGCTGCGCGCGATGCCGCGGAAGAGCCAGATGACGCCGGCGATGATGAGCAGGAAGAAGAGGAGATCGGGCAGGACCGAGAAGAACATATTGGCCGTCTCGCGGTCTTCGATCTTCACCACCGTCGGATTCTTCGGATCATTCCACCCCAGATCCGACGCCGTGTCGGCGGGCTCTTTGTACGACTGCACCACGGTCTTATCTGCTTTCGTCGCAAAAACTTTGTTGTCGCGAACGACGATCTCGGTGAACTCTTTTTTGGCATATCCCTGCGTGATCTGGCTGATGGGCACGATCTTCGCATCTGCGAACTTCTGCTCGTCACCCTTCTGCGGACTCAGCAGAAAGCGGAAGGAAAGCAGGACCAGCAGCAGAAAGAGGAAGACGCTGATGAGCCACTGCTGGCGGCTACGCTTGGGAGGCTGATATGCGGATGGCATGCGATGATGGTAACATCCGGCTACACTTCCCACCATGTCACTCCCCGACAAATCTTTTTTCTGGAAACCCTGGCACACATGGGCATTTTTGGCCTTCACGGTGCTCCTTTCCTTCTTCACGTACTTCTACCGGTACACCTATCCCCCGTACGTGTACTGGGACGAGAACTACCACATCGCGAGCGCACAGAAGTATCTGCACGGGGTCTATTTTATGGAACAGCATCCGCCGCTCGGGAAACTATTGATCGCGGCGGGCGAGAAAATTCTCCATCCGAATGCACGGAATGACCAGTTCCTCGGCACCGACTACGCGACGGACTTTGGTGACAGCTTTTCGTTCGCGGGCTACCGCTTGTTTCCGGCGCTGCTCGCATGGCTCACGGCCCCGGTCCTCTTCGCGACTTTCTATCTCCTGAGCCGGCGCAATCCGCTGCACGCAACGCTCCTGAGTTTCCTGTACGTGTTCGATAACGCACTGATCGTGCATTTGCGCGGCGCGATGCTGGAAGGACCGTTTCTGTTCTTTTCGTCCCTGACGCTGCTTGCGTTCCTGCTTCTTTGGAATGAAGAGTCGAAAAAGAAATTCATCTGGTGGTCGGTACTCTTCGGCACGATGCTCGGCGCGGTGCTCACGACGAAAGTACTCGGGCTTGTGCTGATTCTGCTCGTGCCCGCGCTCGCGTGGGGACTCCTGAAGTCCTGGCGCGACACATGGAAATTCGCAGGGATGGGTGCCGGCTGTCTCGTGATCCTCGCCCTCCTGCAGTGGATCCCGAGTCCGGGACTGATGATGATTCTCTCGGTCCTTGCGATCACGGCATTCATCATCGGCTTCTGGTACGCGGTGCCACATTCGCGCGCCGTGACCGTGTTCCTCGCCGTGATGTTCCCCTGTTTCCTGCTCGTCTACGGGGGCGTGTGGTACACACACTTTGCATTGGGCAAGACGATCAATGACTCTTTGCCGGATGCGGGCTATTACCAGGCATCCGACGAGTACAAAGGGTATCTGACGGCAGGGACCACCGCGCACCTCGCCTCCTTCCCGCTGATGCTCAGGGAGAACCTGAAGTTCGTGACCCACTACAACAATGGCGCGCCACGGCTGGACCTGTGCAAAATGGACGAGAACGGCAGCCCGTGGTTCCTGTGGCCCGTCGGGGCGCGCTCCATCAACTACCGCTGGGCGACGCCGGGATTGCAGGCGGGGAAGACTGCCGCGGATCAGACGTACAGCTATCTCTACCTGCAGGTGAACCCGATGGTGTGGTGGATCGCGCTTGCGGGACTTGTGATGGGGGCGGGAATGGTGCTCGGATCGGCATTCTTTCCTCTTAGGAGGCCTGTGGGCAACCTGCCGCTCCTCTGTATGCTGCTCGGAATTTATGTTTGCTTCTTCATCGCCGTGTCGCAGATCGGCCGCGTGCTCTACCTGTATCACTACTTCCTGCCGCTGATACTAAGTTTCCTCATCCTCGCCATCGTGATCGATAACATCCAGGGGTTTTGGAAGTGGACGATGAATGAACAAGGCCGCACGCTCACGCTGATGATTCTGGCGATGCTGATGTTCGCCGGGTTCCAGTTCTACCGCCCGCTCACGTACTACGAACCGATGACGGATGTGCAGGTGGAGCGACGAGCGATCTTGAAGCTCTGGGAACTGCACTGCGTGAACTGCGACAAGAGCAGCGTGCTTGTGGTACCTACCAAATAGGCGCGACCCAATGTGTTCCTCGTACGTTCGTGGCTCCGCCACGAACTACTCGGAATGACAACACAGTGTTATGAATAGGGCGTCGACGTAGTCAGCTTTGTGATTCTGTCGGCCGAGATGAGCCCATCTGATGCATCAATCCCCGCGCACGCGACTGACTCTATGGACCACACCGAGGCGCCTTGTTTTTAAAAATGATTTGTCATTCCGAGTAGCTCGCCGGAGGCGAGCGTACGAGGAACTATTGATGTTTTATGACTGACCCGATCGATGAAGTGTTCTATAGAGCAACGGAGCTCTTATTTCCGATCCTTTCACAACTTCTGGTCCTTGGCTTCTTTGGAATCCTTGGACTCTTTCCGCACTGAATAATATTTTCATACCGACCGCCTTCGATCTTTGGCCGTCCTCAGCCCCCACAACTCTTTGAACATTCGCAGAATGACGGAGACTTTCGCCCCCGTGGGGCTGCCTGCGGTGCGCGGGTAGTGCGGCACGTTGACGGTCTTCCAGGGGATACGAGCATCGTTCAAGCGCAGAAACATTTCGGTATTGAAGAGTTTTTCGACTCCGTGCGTGGGGCGGATGCGGAGCCAGAGGGACTTCTTGAAGACTTTGAGTCCGCAGTTCACATCGCGCACCCAGAGATCCAGCATCAGCCAGTTCATGAGGCCGAGGACTTTGCCGAACGTATTGCGGATGAATGAGTCCGCACGATGTGCGCGGCGGCCCGTCACAAATTCAAATGAAGTCAGATGCGGGAGGAGCAGGCCGAGATCTTCGACGTGAAACTGCCCATCGCTATCCATGAATCCCATCACGTCCATCGTCGCGGCGTCGAGTCCGCTGCGGACGGCGACTCCATAGCCCTGATTCCGTTCATGACGGACGATTCGGAGCATCGGGATTTCTTTTTTGAGATCGTCGAGGATCTGCGGCGACCGGTCGCGCGACCCGTCGTCGGTGACGATGATCTCGCCGGTGATCCCATTTTGAGCAAACCACGCGGCGACGGAACGCACCGTGCGCTCGATGTTCGCTTCTTCGTTGAAGCAGGGTAAGACGAGGGAAATGCTGAAATTGAGCATGCAAGAAATCATTGGTGGAATTTGCGAGGAAGTCAATCTCTGTTCGAACGACAGCATTGAATGTATGAATGAAAGACGGAGGATCATTGGATCGTTGCGGTTCTGCGTGAAAAAGAGTACTAATTAAGAACCGTTGAAATCTTCTGCGCTTTTTCGCTGGCAATTTCCCGTATTGTTTCTTTTACTCCTGATCGGTCTTGCCGTACGCCTTGCACTCGCTCCTTCGCCGGGCCACGCATTCGACATGCCGATCGATGAGGGTTGGATGCGGAGCGCGGCGCATTTCGGCCTGGTGCATTCCTACCGCGAGCAGCTGGACGGAACCATGCTGCCTGATCATGGGCCGGTGGAAATCTCGCTCTACGCAGTCAGCGAGTATGCATATCGGTTCTTCGCCCCGTCCGGCGAGGTGATGCAGCCGCTGCACCGGATGTTTGCGAAATTTCCCGCAATTCTGGCCGACCTCATCGTGGCGTTCCTGCTCTTCCTTATCTTCCGGAGCCTTCGTACGCCCCAAGCGGGCCTGATCGCGTCCGCCGTCTGGCTCTTTCATCCCGCCGTCATCTATGAATCCGCGTGGTGGGGACAAACCGACAGCATTTTTCTTCTTTTTCTCGTCGCTGCGCTGTGGGCGCTCGTGCGGAAACAGTACTGGCTCATCGGCGCATTTTTTGCGCTCGCGGTTTTCAGCAAGCCACAAGCACTCATTTTTCTGCCGCTCTTCCTGATCGCCGGCACACGCACTCTGCGCGCCGCAATAGCATCGGTAACCGGCGGACTGATCGTCGTGCTCGCCGTCCTGCTGGTCTTTGCGGCGGGGGGAAGCCTGGAACGGCTGCTGCACATCTATACCAACATGCCCGCTGCCAGATTGTCCTTCAATGCGTTCAATCTCTGGTGGGGTATCTTCGGCGGCAACGCGTGGGACCGCGGCGGGGACGATCTGTTCCTGAATTTCACGACATTTCACACGATGGGCTTGCTGCTTTTTGCAATGTCGTATGGATCCGTTCTTTTCTTTTGCCGCAAATCTTTGCGCTCCGGATCGCGAAAAGCGATGGAAATGTTCTGCCTGACCGTCTCGGTTGTTTCTCTGTCTTTTTTTCTGTTCAACGCGGGCGTTCATGAGAGGTACATGTTTCCCGTGATAGCGTTCGGATTGCCCCTGATCTTCATGACGTTCCGCGGCCGGTTGCTCTATGCGTGCATCACGGGAATATTTTTCATCAACATATGGAGTGCATTCGAGGCGTGGAGCGGCATCAAAAGCCACGACGTACTGGGCATCGCATGCTCTGTGATATTGCTGCTCTGTCTCTGTCAGTTTTTCTTCTTGATCCTTTTACCGAAGAAATAGATGAAAAAAACCGTTCCTCTGCGGCGCAGCTTGTGGGCCTCTGTCGCGAATCATGCGGATCTTGCGCTGATCGGATACGCGGGGGTGTTTTTCCGGTTCCTCTATATGCTGTGCACGGCATACAACGTCCGCGCCTACGACTGGGGAGGGCACATGGATTACGTCCATTACGTTCTCGATCATTTTCAGATCCCCCCCGCCGGCGGGGGGTGGCAGTTCTATCAGCCGCCTCTGTACTATTTTCTGAGCGCGATCGTCGGCCTGCCGGTAAAACTGTTCGGCCTGTCCGAAGAAACACTGATTGCATTGCTACAGGTCGAATCGTTTGTGTATGCAAGCATCGCATTCCTGTTCGCACTTTGGATTGGAAAGATGCTCTTTCCGTCGCGAAAAGAGCGCACTGCCCGCCTGCTCTTCTGCGGCACTGCCGCAGTGTTTCCCGGCCTCGTGTTTTTCTCCTCGCGCATTTCAAACGACACTCTGTTGCTTCCGCTCGCATTCGGATTCTTCGCATGCCTCTATCACTGGTGGCAAACCCGCAGCATTTGGGCATGGATCGCGGCGTGTGTTTTGCTTTCCGCAGGACTGCTGACCAAGGGTAATGCTCTCGCATGGATCCCCCTGCTTCCGTGCCTGCTCATTCTGCAGAAAAAACCCTCCGTGCGCAGAATTCTCTCACTCACGGCGCTTGCCATATGCATTCCGGTCCTCCTTGCAGGATGGCTGTATGCCGAACGCTTCGTGGCGGAAAGACAGGAGCATCTGGTAGGAAATATCGGCAGCAATAACGGAGGACTGCGGATCCAAACGATCGATCCGAGTAATTTCACCACGTTCCGGCCGGTGGAGATACTGCGTTACCCCTTCAACAGTTCATGGGATGACACATACGGGCGCCGCTATCTTTTTGAACATTTGTTCAAATCTTCCATCGTGGGGGAATGGGATTTCGGAGAAAAATTTCATGATGCAGCCAGAATCATGTTCACTCTGCTCATGGTGCTGGCATTGGCGGCATTGGGAGGATTGACTGAGTCGCTCATTCACTCGCCGCGAAAATACGCGCCCGTCTGGATCCCGGCCGGGCTGCTGATCTTCTCCATGATGGCGCTGGTGATGAAGGAACCCGTCGGCGGGTTCCAGGATTTCCGCTATGTGCCGCTGCTCTTCGTGCCCTTTTTCTTCTTCGCGTTGCGGGGAATGGAATTGCTGCCGCCCGTCGTGAAGCGGACGGGGCATTGGATGCTTGGCATGTTCATCGTTCTCAACTGCCTGTATATTCTCGGTCTTCTCCAGGGATGACACATTTTCCGGACCGCCCATGCCTTCCTGCGAACTCAGTATCGTCATTCCGTGCCTCAACGAAGAAAAAACGCTCGGAACCTGCATCGCAAAAGCGCAGTCCTTCCTGCGCCTGCAAAACGTGGAGGGCGAAGTGATTGTCGCCGATAACGGAAGCACGGACGGTTCGGCGCAGATCGCGCGGGAAGCGGGTGCACGGGTGGTGCATGTAGAAGAGAAGGGATACGGGAGCGCGATTCTGAGAGGCCTGAACGATGCAACGGGAACATACGTCGTAATCGGCGACGGCGACGACAGTTATGATTTTTCGTCGCTGCTTCCGTTCCTCACAAAACTGCGCGAAGGATACGACCTCGTGATGGGGAACCGCTTTCTGGGCGGCATCCGGCCGGGGGCGATGCCGTGGCTCCACCGGTACATCGGGAATCCGGTGCTCTCGCGGATCGGCAATCTGTTTTTTGGTTCCGCGATTCATGATTTTCATTGCGGACTGCGCGGAGTACGCAGAGACGCACTCCCGAAACTGGGCCTGCATGCGACGGGCATGGAATTTGCGACCGAGATGGTGATCAAGGCGATGATGCTGCGCCTGCGCGTGACGGAAGTTCCGACCGTGCTGCATCCCGACGGGCGCGGCAGACCCCCGCATCTGCGCACATGGCGAGACGGCTGGCGGCATCTGCGCCTGCTACTGCTCTTCGCTCCAAGCTGGCTGTTTCTGTATCCGGGAATGTTCCTGATGATCACAGGCATTGCGGCGGGCGCGTGGCTTCTGCCTGCGCAACGCTACGTATTCGACATCCATACGCTCCTTTATTGCGGCGCGTTCATCGTGATGGGGCTGAACGCACTTTCATTCGGGTTGCTTGCGAAAGTATTCGCGATGGACAGCGGACTCGTTCCCCCGTCACCGTTGCTCAGGCGGATTTATGGAAAACATTCGCTCGAGATCGGACTGATTACGGGCCTCTGCCTGCTGCTCAGCGGTATCGGAGTGACACTCTGGGCCGTGCTGCTCTGGCAACGGACAAATTTCAGCGATCTCGATCCGCGGCAAATGCTGCGTCTCGTGATCCCCGCGATCACGCTGCTCTTCGCCGGCATGCAGATTATTTTCGTGAGCTTCTTCCTGAGCGTGCTCAGGATCAGACTGATACGTCACGAGAATTGACGATCGGGCCCGTTACGGGAGAAACGTCCGGGAATAGAGACCCCAAAACAGAAATGCGCTGCCCGCGACATTCCATGCGAGTAGAAGATATTCCTGCCACGGCCGGCCGCTGTGGCGGTAGAGATGGAAGAGCACGAGCGGAATAAAATAGTACCGCGGTTCAATGAGCCAGGACATCGCAAGGAACGCGACTGCCGCGGGATAGAGGAGCAAGGTGGACGTCCGGTACAGCGGAGTGACGACATGCGACAATATGGCATATGCGATCGGAAAGAAGGCCAGTGCTTTCCAATACTCCTTCTGCATGATGAACAGCAGGAAAATGTTCCGCAGTTCCCACCAATCCTGGTTGTACGGATGGGTATTCACATACGTTTGCATGTAGAGAAGAAAAGCAACAACGAGGCCAATGACAAACCGCTGCGGAAAGCGCCGGACCAGACGCGCGATCTTGCCCGCGTTTGCCACATGGAAGGGAAGGAAGAGGAGAAAAGATGTAAAGATTATCGTGTAGATGTTGCCAAAATGCAGTGCAAGCGGATGCGACCCCTGATCGAAGATCGCAACGCCTCCGTTCCACAAAACAAAGAGTCCGAAGAGCGCGGCAACCGCAGCACTTGGCCAATGCTTGAGCGCATGCGACCGGAGCTTTTTCCAACGGAAAAGGGGGCCAGGCTTCTCGAAATAGAGAAGGAGGACGAAGAACAGTAGCCAGAAAATGTTGTTCTGCCGGAAGAGAATGCTGAGGAGTCCCGCAGCACCGAGAGGGATCCCGCGGCGGCGCTGCGCGGCCCACGCCATCAGGAGCACCGTAAGGAGGGACGGAACTTCGGTATAAAGAAGAAAGCTTTGATTGAAGACTAGTGGGAAGAAAAAATACTGGAGCGTTTTGACAATTCCTGACGACGAATCTTGTTTCCGTACCAGAATGAAGAACACGGCAACGGATGCGAGACAGAGGAGCAGACTGACCGCGCGCAGAAAGGAAATCGAGGGATCGGGGCGGAAGGCATTGCCCAGTGCCAGAACGGCGTGATAGCCCGGAATGGCGGGATGCCGGGGCTCAAACGGACTGTCGCCGCGAACGAACCCGATCACCTCCTCCACCTGGTGAAAATGCGCGTTTTCGTCCTCAAGGAGATCCGAGCTGCCCCGAAGGAACCATCCGGTGGCCGCGACCGCGGCTATTACCAACGCGAGCGCGATAATTTTTTTGTTCCCTGAACGAAGCACGCAGGCCATCGTATGCAAACTTCACCATAGTGTCAGTTGACTCTGTTATTGAAAGGCGCCAGGTACGTGTTCCACTCCCACGGATGGGAACAAGCACGTCATTCGCCTCATCGATCCTGTACCGCCGGCGTGGGAATCAGATCCCTCACGTCCGGCCGTTCGACGGCGGGCGCATCCTGCAACATGAGCAGCGTGACTGTACGGCCTGCCGCGTATCCCAATACAAGCGCAAGAACCAGTGCTACGAGGAAAGCCCAGGGGATATCGCGCTTGTTCATGCTGATAGAACGATTAATGTGCGGATGAACGGGCTGCCGACGAAGCGGGCTTCGGAGCTGATGAAGCCGGCTTGGCAGCGGCCGATGCAGCCGACGACGATGTCTGCGGCTGCTGTATCTGCACGGGCACTACGTCGATGATCACGTTGGCTTTGGCATCGAACAGGATCGCGCGGTCGTTCGTGACAATCAGGTAGTCGCCGTTCTTCGCCTTCTCGTAGAACGCGTTACGCTTGCGAAGGGCATCCACGTCCACGATCGTGGCCACGGTGGGCTCCATGCCCGGGAGCAGTGCATAGAGCTTGCGCACTTGCTCGACGATGCGCTTGGCGGTTTCCTGGTTTTGGGAACCCGTGCCGGTTTGGTTCTGCTGCACCGAGAGCAATCGCTTTTCGGCCTGCTGCCATTTGACATAGGTGAAGCCGACGCCGACGAGCAGCAGCACGATCAAAAGAATACCGAGCTGCTTGGCGACGGAGGGTCCGGATGTATTTTCAGCCATAGAAAGCGGGGAAGGTTGGAGATATCGTATGGAGAAGGAGGAAGAGATGCAAGCCCGTCGTTGACTGGCTGATTCGCTGACTCGTATTGCTCCTGAACGAATCAGCGAGTCAACGAATCAGCGAAAATGCATGTTCTTCGTTTGGTTCGATACCGGTTTTCTCGTACAATTCTCGCATGATCGACCCAACCCTGATCCGCCCTTTTCTCACAACCACGCTCGATGCCACGCATTTTGATTTTTTGGGTTCCCGCTATCAAGGCAAAGTCCGTGATGTCTATACGAGCGGTGACCGCGTGATCCTGATCTCGACGGACCGTCAGTCGGCTTTTGACTATCAGTGGTGCACGATTCCGCTCAAAGGCCAGGTGCTGAATCAACTGAGCAACTGGTGGTTCGAGCAGGTCAAAGACGTGATGCCGACGCACGTTCTTGCGACTCCCGATCCCAATGTGACGGTAGCCAAGATGCTGAAGATGCTGAAAGTCGAGGTTGTGGTGCGCGCGTATTTGACGGGATCGACCTCCACTTCGATCTGGGTGAATTACGAGAAAGGCGTGCGTAATTTCTGCGGCAATCCCCTTCCGGATGGAATGAAGAAAAATCAGAAACTGGACTCGGTGATCTTTACGCCCTCCACAAAGCCCGAGACGGGGCACGATGAATCGATGAGTCCGGAGCAATTGATCGCGCTCAAACTGACGACGCCCGATGAAATAAATCGGGTGAAAGAGCATGCGTTTGGACTCTTCAAGAGAGGACAAGAGGTTGCAGCCAAGAAAGGACTCATTCTCGTGGATACCAAGTACGAGATGGGATATGACTCCGAAGGCGTACTCCGAGTCGGGGACGAAGTGCACACGCCCGATTCATCCCGGTACTGGATCGCTGCAAGTTATGAAGAACGTCTGGCGGCCGGGAAAGAACCGGAGTCGCTCGATAAAGAATTTTTCCGCTTGTGGCTCAAGGAACAGGGGTTCGTCGATGATGGGAGGCCGAAGCCGGCAGTGACCGACGACGTGCGCGTGATGCTCGCCGAGCGCTACATCAACTTGTACGAAAAAATGACCGGATTGAAATTCGAAATTCCAACGGATCCCGACGTGACGGGGAGGATTGGAAAAAACCTGCAGCAGTATGCGTAGCTCCTCACCAAAGCATTGATAATCCCTCGGTGTTCAGCTTCCACCCTACCCCCACGTCGAATTCTTTGATGAACCCTTCGGGCAATTCGAATGCATATTGTGCGGGACCGGAGGATGGATAGAGCGCACACGGGTCGGCGGTACACGGCATCATGGTAGCGGCCGATACAAATTGCCCGCCCTGATCGAAGAAAACGATATCGAGCGGAATGAGCGTGTTTTTCATCCAGAAATTGAGTGTTCGCGCATCTGTGAAGATGAAGAGCATTCCTTTTCCTTCTTTCAGTTCCGTGCGCCCCATCAGTCCCTTCTCGTGCTGAGCGGAAGTGACTGCCAATTCGGCCTTGATGACCAGCGATTTATTCTCCGGATCGAGCAGCTCGATAGTCTGCACCTGAAATTCCCTCTGTACGGGCGCTGCCTGTGGCTGATCGGGAAGCTGCGTAATGGACCTGGCCGTGCAGGCAGAGAGCAGGAGAAGCGATGCCAAAGCGGGACCAAATAATCGCCTCATATCGATCGTAGTAGTGAAATAGCTCCAGCCCTATCCTGAGCCGAAAATACGTACGTGGCCGCAACCAAATTATCAGCACCTGCATCCTTGCAGAGCTTCGCATTTTTATCGCTGATTCCGCCGTCCATCTGGATCATCAGGTCAGGGTGAGCTGATCGTAGCGCCTTCACTTTCGAAAGGACCACTGGGATGAACGATTGTCCGCTCTTTCCCGGATACACGGACATGACGAGCACGAGATCGACATCACTGATCACATCATCGATCTCAGAGACAGGAGTTTCGAGATTCATTGCGATGCCCGCCGTGGCGCCGCCTGCTTTGATGGCTTTGATAAGGGCTTTGCGGTCACTCGTCTGCGGCACGGCCTCGGCATGGAACGTGATGTGCTTGGCACCGATATCAAGATATCTGTCGATCCATTCTGCGGGATCAACGACCATCAGATGAATATCGAGCGGCAGCGCAGTCTTGATGGGCCTCAGAACCGGTGCGCCGAAATTCGTGACGTTCTCCACAAATTTGCCATCCATCACGTCGACCTGAATCCAATCAGCGGACCGGATCGAATCGACCTCCGCCTGCAAATCGCCCAAATCAGCCGAGAGGATGGACGGAGTGATGAGGACGGGACGGGGCATATGGTCATCATGCTATCAGTTTCCTGAGGGCAGGCATACTTGCCTGCCATGTCTCAGGCGGCCAGGTATGGCCGCCCTCTAGCGCACGAAGAGAGTGACCATCACCGGAATATAGACGAGGGTGAAGAGCGTCGTGAGCGCCACGGCCGTGGCCGCTTTCTCGGGATGCACGCGCATCTCGGTGGCGTAGAGCACCGTATTGGCCGCCATCGGCACGATGGAGAGCACGATCATGATGTTTCGGACGTCGGTGGAGAAGAGGCCGAAATGTGCCCGGTCCACTGCGATGATTCCGAGCATGATTGCGGGCCACAGGACGAACTTTGCAATGAAGGCCATGCACAGAAACGGACCATCGAGCGACAGATTTTTGAGGCCGGCGAGTCCGAGCCCGATGATCATCATGCCGAGCACCGTGTACGCGCCGCGAAAGTTCAGTGCCATATCGAGGAGCGCCTGCGGCGCCTGCACATGCAACATGTTCAGGAGCAGTCCGATCGCAAAGGCATACATGAGCGGCATTCCAAAGACTTTTTTGATGCTGTCCTCCACGCCAAAACTCCCGCGCGCCACCATGAAAAGTCCCAGCGTCGCCTCGTACATCAGGAGCCCGAAGTTGGCGATCACGACGAGCGGGAATGCTTTCTCGCCGAAAAGCGAGATCGCGACGGGGATGGCGAAGTAACCGGTGTTTCCCGTTCCCGCGGCGAATGCCTGAATGTTGCGCGTGGAATCTCGGAAGACGAACCCGCCGATGAAGTACGAAAGCAGGCAGAGCGTGACGGCAATCACGTAGAAGACAACCGGCAGTGCAAGGACGCTGCGATCAAGCTGCGCGATGATCGTGCCGTGGAAGACGACCACCGGAACGATGATGTAGATCTGCAGCTTCGCAATCGCCTCTTTGGCAACCTTGAGCCGCTTTCCTGCGACGTATCCGAGTCCTATGAGCGCATAAAGCGGGATCAGTTTTCCGACGAGGAGGAGGAACACGACCATGGATCGAGACTACTGACACGTACGTTCTTTGTCGAAAAATTGCACTGCACAGACGGCTTCTGCTGTGGTCTGCCATTCAACTTACGCCGGTTCCAGATCATTGATCCTCTGCAAATGCCTCCCCCCCTCAAACTCCGTCGCGA
>CAZXIO010000027.1:187-15574 GCA_964640805.1 uncultured Candidatus Peribacteria bacterium | reverse complement strand
TACGACGCGGTATTTCAGCGGCAAACCTGGCACATGCGAGAGGCAAGGAATCGAGGGCGATCACACGGAAGTCTGCATCGTGCCGTGGAATAAGGAGAAAACTCTCATTGTGATGTACGACTACATTGCGTTCGCGTACACCGGCGTGGAAGACATCACCCCGACGAAAACGATGGATGCCATGTACGCACGTATACGGAAATCGATGACGTTTGAGGAGTAAAGGCGCTTAGGTACGTTTGCCAACTACCGCATCCAATGGTACTATTCCAGGGTTCCACTCAGTATAATCAGACAGCACCGAAAGACCTGTGACGTTCCTTTCAAGATTGTGTGGATCCGCCCGCCTTCGCTCCCTGCTCCGCTCGGAGCTTCGGACGGGCGAGTAGCTCGCTCATTATTCATTCCACTGTCATTGCCTCACTTTGTGTGGATCCGTAGCTCAATGGTTAGAGCGCTCCCCTGTCACGGGAGAGGTTGCGGGTTCGAGCCCCGTCGGGTCCGCCACGTAAAATCGCTCGCAGCGGCTCGCGATCACGTGGCGCAGCCATCTTTTTCCTAGGGTCATTCCTTCTCACGCGAGAAGCGATTTTACGTGCCCCGTTGCCGCATAGCGGCTTTACGGGGCTGGTATAGTTATCAACTATGTATTTTGTTTATGTACTTGAAAATATCGAGACGAAAACTTGGTACATCGGGTACACAATGAACATTGATCAGCGCCTTCAATCACACAACAGTGGTAAAAATATTTCTACGGCTCATCGAGGACTATGGAAACTTATTTACTACGAGGCATATCTGGAAAAAATGGATGCTTTGGGAAGAGAAAAATTTCTTAAGAGCGGGTCAGGTCATAAATACATCAAAAAACAGCTGCAGCATTATTTTAAGAATTGATGACTACTCGACTTCGCAATGACTTTCTTCAAAACCCGCACTGCTGTAAGTGCTTCAGCGACTACTTATTAGCTAGATCAACACAACTGTCTAAAAATTCACATAGCTCCAGACCTAAGGGGCTAAGTCTAAATTCTCTGCTGTGTTGTATGCCACTTCTATCACTGTGATCTCTGTCGCCTATTAAGCGATGCCTAATAAGCGATTCTTCAAAGTGATCCACTAGCCCCGGAGTGAGCGCTCCAGTTGACTCCTGAGCTAAAAATTTTGGCCATTGATCAGCACCCGCAACTTCTTTTGCTGCTGTAGGACCGGAGATTTTCATTTTCCTGCTGTATTGATAGGCAGTACTTAAAAGTGCAATTTCATCTGAGGATAATTTCCTACATACCACCATATACTGACGCGGTCTCTGATTTTTCCATTCACTCGGATCGGCACTTGCTGCTTTCAAAAATATACTTTTCAAAGTCATAAATTTTCTTTTGTCGGGAGGTTCTTTATCCAAATATTCCATCAACTCCTGTAAGCACATTTGCCCCTCCTCCTCTTGTAGATATTTATGATCAACTTTTCCATTTTCAATGAAAATTTGAAACTCATCCATGAGGACAAGTAAAAAATTTTGACTCCTAGATCGTTGGATTGCATTTGAAAATCCTTGCACAATATCCCCTCCGCCTCCGAGAATCGATTTTAAAATTCCAGTGAGGCCGGGAAGACCTGTGTTGAGCACAAATTCCTCTGCGCGTGCAACTATTTTATTTGCCAGCTGTAGTTCAGGAGTGGTCATTTGCTACTTTTCGCAGAAGAGGATTACTGAATATACAACCTTGGATCTTTTTTGACGCCGTTCACGTGCACTTCGAAGTGGGTGTGAATGCCTGTGGGACCGTGCACGCGGCCGGTGTTGCCCATGAACGCGATGGGCTGCCCGCGCTCCACGTGGTCGCCTTCCTTCACGTAGAGCTCTTTGTTGTGCGCATAGAGCGTTATAATGCCATTGCCGTGATCGATCTCGATCACGTTGCCGTAGCCGCCGTTGTAGCCGAGTTCCGCGCGGATCACGGTGCCGGCCTCGGCGGCGAAGATGGGTGCACCCCCGCGCACCTGCATGTCGATCGCATAGTGCCCCGAATGGAACCCCTGCGTGATCTTGCAGTCGGGCCCACAGGGTGCCTGCAGGAAGGCCTGCGTGATCACGGCGCTCACCGCGGGGGCAGCGCCGAAACCGCCGGGCGTCACTTTGCCCGTGACGACCTTGGTGCCCAGTTGGATCTCGCGCGCGGGGAGGCGGTCGGTGAAGCGGAGCGCCTGATTGACCGATGCGATCACGCCGGGAGAATCGATCACGGGCTTGCCGCCGGGAACAATGATCTGTTCGCCGGCCAGGATGAAACCGCCCTTGATTTTATTCTGCCGCACAATGGACGCTTCGGGGATGTCGTACAGGTCGGCGATCTTCGCGAGCGTTTCGCCGCGCCGGACGGTGTGGAGCACGCCGTCGACGGGAAGGATCACGATCTCTTCCCCGGGATTCACGGTGGACGAAGCACTCAGACCGTTGGCCCAACGAATGGTCTGCGGACTGATGCCGTATGTATCTGCGATCTTCTGCAGGCTCTCGCCGGGCTCCACGGTGTGCACCAGCCCTTCGCTGAACGCCAGGCGCGTACCCTGCGTTCCAATGGTGGACGTCTTCATCAGGAATCCTTCTTCCACGAACAAAAACTGCGGCGCGGCGGCGGTGACGTCATCGTCCGCGATGGCGTAACCGGGCACGTACGGCGGCAGGAGCCCTCCCGTGAGGAGCGCGGCGGCGAGGAGCAAGCGCAGACGCAGCGACAGCCAATGGAGGAGAGGCGTGCGCATGGAGGTTTATGCAAAGATCTGCCGGAGGGTGTCGAGGATCACGCGCATGTCGGCATACCGGTGCCTCGACCCGAGAAGCACCACCGCGTACTCGCGGCCGGCTTCGCGGATAATGGAGAGCAAACACTCGCCCGCAGCGACGGTGGTGCCCGTTTTCCCCGCGATGACGGCATTGGATTCGTGGAGGAGCGTGTTGGTGTTGGTTAGGTTGATGGCGCGGCCCGTGGTGTCGTGGATGAGCGCAGTGGGAAGTGAGAGGCGCGAACGGATCTTGGGCTCGTTCAATACATACGAAGCCAGCAGCGCCATATCGCGCGAGGTGGACCATTGATTTGCACTATCGAGCCCGGCGGAATTGGCGAAGGAGGTATCGCGCAGGCCCAATGACGCGGCGCGCGCATTCATCTGCCGCACGAAAGCGGCCTGTGAGCGGCTGTGATAGCGAGAGAGAGTGACGGCGGCATCGTTTCCCGAGGCAATGAGCATAGCCGAAAGCAAGTCGCCCACACTGTACCGTCGACCGGACACAAGAGAGGCCTTGGTTCCCTCGATTTTTGTCGCATCGAGAGTCACTTTCACCATTTCGGTGAGTTCGTGATTTTCGACGATCAGAAGGGCCGTCATGAGCTTGGTGAGGCTGCCCATGGGGTGCCGCCGCTCGGCATTCCGGCCATAGACCTGCTGTCCGCTCTCCAGATCGAGAATCACGATTCCCGACGCCGTGAGAGCGTCCATGCTCTCCAGCTTCGTCAGCAGCCGCTCCTCGAGCGGAGACGGGGAAGCCACGTGTAACACGCTGACGGACGCCTGCGGTGCGGGACTCTGGAGCACCGGAACCATCCCCATCAGCAGGACCGATAGGACTGTACTGTACATCGGATGGAGTGTACCAGAAGCCATTTACCTGTACACCACGCGGCCGCGCAGTCTGAGATCAACGTATTGCGACGCCTGGCTCCATCCGCCGTTCCCGAGGAAGATTCGGTAGCGCCGGAGTTGCTCGGGGAGCGGACTCTGGACATCGAACCACAGACTTCCCTGCGTGATACTGAGATGAAATTCCTGCGCGCGCAGATAGACGGAACGGCCCGTGACCTTCTGCCCGAATTGCTGAGAGAGGAGCGCCTCGGCCTGACCCATCGTGTTCAGAAATTCCTCACTGATCAGGCGGGTACCGGGAGAGGGCCTCACTTCCCAGTCGACCACGTTGATCATCGGCAACAGTGCTCCCGATTCGGCCACCGCCGCGGTGACATAGAGTCCGTTATCGGTGAGGTAATCGCTTTTGGGTGTACGGAGATTGGGGGCGAGGGGAGTCGGGGTTTTCTCAGCAGGCAGAATGCCTGCTCCTTGTGGTACAGCTCCTACAGGCGCACTTAAATGAAGACGCGCGATGATGGGCCGCACCGCGATGCGAACGACGAGTTTGGACGGGTACTCCTTACGAATCGTGATCTCCTGCAGGTCAGGCACCACCTGTTTCACGAGCGCCTCGATGTCTCGCACCGAGAGCAGCAGTAAGCGATGCCCGAGGAGTGGGGCAATCTGCTGCTGGATGAGCGCGACATCCACTCTCCCCTGATTGCGCTGGACGGTGATGCGACGCACCTGGAAGAGCGGCGAGAAGACGACGATGCCAAGCAGCATCGCGACAAAGCCTCCCACAACCGGAAGCCACCATTGTCGTACGACCGCCCACCACTTGGGGAATTTTCCACCCAGTCTCCTCATCTTCGTCCGAGCTTTCGTGCGGATACCCCGGCGCGGCGCGCCGTGCCTGCGTGCGGCGAAGAGACGCATCGAGCGCGAGACGGGACGGTTGAAACGGGCCGGGAGACGACGCTTGGGCTTGAGGAGCACGATGGATATAGTAGATGATCTGAGCGGATCTTCAGAAGATTCATACCTGTAGCCTCATATCATGAAACTCGCCATTGTCGCCGACTGGCTCGTGACCTACGGGGGTGCGGAGCACGTGCTTGCCGAATTTTTGCACATCTGGCCGCTCTGCCCGCTCTTCACGACGGTGGCTCGACCCGAAGCACTCGGGCCGCTCAGGAAAGAAAAAATCATCACATCACGTCTGCAGACTCTCTATCGCCTCACCGGCCGCCACCAGATCTTGCTCCCCTTGATGCCACGTGCGATCGAGTCGCTGGACCTGAGCGGTCACGACGTGATCCTCAGCTCTTCTCATGCCATTGGAAAGGGGATCATCCCGCCCGGGAACGCCGTGCACGTATGCTACTGTCACACGCCGATGCGCTACGCGTGGGAGATGGAGGAGCAGTATCTGGATGATTTCCGGATCCCGAGACTTCTGCGCGGGATTGTCCGGACACAATTACGCCGCATCCGTCGCTGGGATCTTTCGACTGCGCGGAGAGTGGATACCTTCATCGCGAACTCGACCGAAACACAGCGCCGGATTGCGACGGTGTACGGGCGTGACTCCATCGTGATTCATCCGCCTGCCGATGATCGTTTTTTTGAAATTCCTCTGTCCTCTGTCCTAATTCCTAAGTCCCATTTCCTGGCTGTCGGTCGTTTCGTTCCCTACAAACGTTTTGATCTGCTGATCGCAGTCGCGAATGCGCTGAAACTTCCTCTGATGATTGCAGGACGGGGACAGGAAGAATCGAGACTGAGAGCGATGGCCGGACCGACTGTGACCTTCCTCGGCTTCGTCCCGGATCAGGATCTCCCGTCACTGTATGCGAAGAGCAAAGCTGTCCTCTTTGCCCCGCATGAAGACGCGGGCATTGTGCCGCTGGAAGCACAGGCGAGCGGCACGCCCGTGATCGCGTTCGGGAAAGGCGGCGCTCTCGATACGATCAAAGACGGTGAGACCGGCTTGTTTTTTGAGTCACAGACCGTCGAATCGATGACTGCGGCAATCAAAAAATTTGAAGGCATGACGTGGGAACCGGAGCAAATCAGAGAGCACGCGAAACAGTTCGAAGCGGAAAAGTTTAGGACGCGAATACGGGAAATTGTTGAAAGAACGTACGGAGAAAATTCCAGAAGCCGAAGAAAGAATGACAGAAACTCAATGCCTTCTCAGCGGCCATAAAGGCCGCGCCTGGAACTCAGCCTCTTTCTACTCGGGGGCAGGCAGAAAGCCTGCCGGCAGCCTTTCTGGCTGCCTAAGAATGAAGGTGATCAGTAGCAAGGCGCAGGCATTCTGCCTGCTGAGAATGCATTGAGTTTCTGTCACCTACTTGGCTTCCCATTCGGGCCTGAGGGCCTCAGGGCCTCGAAAGGCTGGATCCTGCCTTCCTGCCGTAGCCCTGCTCACCAACTATAGCCTTATCGACGAGTTGGCGAAGGCGGGGCATTTGGATCCTCTTCGGCTGCGTCTCTCTCGTCCTCAATCTCTCCGACCAACTCTTCCAACACATCCTCAAGCGAGATGATCCCCACCGTTGTGATGCCGTCGAGCACCACGGCCAAGTGGACGTGCCGTCGGCGGAAGAGGGTGAGGAGGGAATCGGCATGCATGGTAGCCGGAATGAAGAGCACATCGCGACGAACCGTAATGAGGGCAAGAAAAGAGAACAAGATTGGGACGGCAGAGAACGGTCATGATGGCAGAGTCTGACGTGCTGCGGTAGTATGGACTCCATGCCCCGCTCCCCCGACTCGCACAAAACCGAGAACGGCATCGTCGCGATTATCGGCGGCTCGCTTCACATGCACGGCGCGCCGATTTTCTCGGCGCTCAGTGCGGAAGCCAGCGGCGTGGATTTGATCTTCCTTGCGCTGCCACAATGTCATGCAGAGGCCGCTAAGTCACACTCGCTTAACTTTCAGGTGCATCCGTTCCACGGCGATGACATTACGGAGAAGGACGTCGATCCGCTGCTCCAAATGCTCGCGACCGTGGACGCTGCGGTCATCGGGCCGGGTCTGAGCAGGACGGAGGCCGCGCAACGCGTGATACGGGAACTGATCGAAAGTGCGCAGTGCCCGATGGTGCTGGATGCTTCCGCTCTGCAATCGTGGACGGCGGATGCAGTGCGCGGCAAGCAGGTGATCCTCACGCCGCATCTGGGAGAACTGGAGCGGATGAAGATCGAGCCGGGACGGTTGCAGAAAACTGCACAAGAACTGGGCGTCACGATCCATACCAAAGGCCCGACCGACAAAATCGCGCTGCCGGACGGATCACTCAGAACCGTGCAAGGCGGCAACGCAGGATTGACCGTGGGCGGCACGGGCGACGCACTCGCGGGGCTCATCTGCGGCCTGCTCGCGCAGCACATGACTGCTGAGGAGGCGTGTGTGACGGCAAGTAAGACGATCAAGCACGTGGCCGAGATGCTCGAAGATGATCACGGCTTTGCGTACGGAGCGCGCCGCGTGATCGAGCGGATTCCTGAAGTGCTCCACTCGCTCCCATGAGCGATTTCCCATCCCTCGTCGCCGGATGTCCGCATTGTGAAGAGAAATCATTTGTGTACGATCACGCGCTGGAGCACACCGAGAACTTCCGCATCCTGTGCGACGTGCATCCGCTGTGTGAAGGCCATCTGCTGATCGTACCACGCGAGCATATTTCGTGCATGGGCGACTGCCCACCGTTGCTCTTCGGAGAATTCCTGAACCTGTACGCGCGTTGCTCCCGTTTTTTGCGAAGTGCGTATGGAAACGTGAGCACATTTGAGCACGGCAAGATCGGCCAGACCGTCTTCCACGCACACACTCACCTGATGCCCGTCATATTCGATCCGGTCGCGATCATTCCGGAAGGCCTTGCCCATCTGGAACCCTGCGACGGCGTGGAAGAACTCCCGCTCGTTTTCAGCCGCAAGGGCCAGTATCTCTTCTTCTCGATCAATGATGATGCGTGGCTGGTGGATACCGCGCTTGGAGCACCTCGTTTCTTCCGTGACCGTTTCGCAGCGGCACTGGGACGGCCGGAACGGGGGAATTGGAAAACGATGCGGGAAGATGCTGCCCTGATGCGAGAGGCGAGTGAGGAGATTGCGGAGACGAAGAGAAAGTGGAGTCTGTGGAAGCAAAGATGACAAGATTCCGGGGATTCCAAGGATTCCAAGGAGCAGAAGCCCTGATAGAGTATGTCTGTTGCATCTTGATCCATTCCCATCGCTCGGCCATCACCCAGTCCACATCGCACTCTTCACCAAAACAGACGACATCCGATCAGATCTTGATGCTGCCAAAAAGATCGGCGCGACGAAAGCCGCCGGTCTCCATCAAGCGCACGGCAACCGTGTGATCGTCGTCCGGGACTCCATGACTCGGACTGAGGAAGCTGACGGAATGATCACGGACGTACCCGGCCTCGCCCTCTGCATTCGCTGGGCGGACTGTCAGAATTTCGTTGTGTGCGAGCCAAAAAAGAAGATTCTCGGTACGATGCACGTGGGCTGGAAGTGTCTGCGTGACGGAACGATTCCATCGATGTTCAAAGTGCTGAAGGATGAGTTTGGCGTGAAGGGAGAAGATTGCCTCGTCGCGGGAGGACCATCGCTCTGCATGAAGCACAGCGAGTTCAGTGATCCGCTGAACGAGATCCCGAATGTTCCGCCGGAGTTTGTGTCGGGCAAGCGTGTCGATTTGCGTGGATGGTCGAAGCAACAACTGCGCGACGCGGGAGTCACCGATTCCCACATCGAAATCCATCCCGACTGCACGCGATGTCACCCTGAAATTTTTTGGACCTACCGCGGAGGCCATCGCGAAGAAGTAAAAAAGGGGCACACGAACATGGTCGCGTGCGTGATGCTATGATCAGTTCGTGCTTCAAATGCCTCTTCCGACACTGCTGATCCAGATCGCGATGACCGCGTGCATCATTACGTATGCATCGATTTATCTGGTCGGAATTCAGCGATCAAAAGTAAAACCGATCCTCGCCACATGGATTTTCATGTCGCTCGCAACCATCCTCAGCTTCCTAACTGATTTCGCCGAAACCGGCATTGCGGGCGTTCTGGCCAATTCATTCAATACCGTCGATACTCTTGCCACGCTGATCATTTTTGCAGTGATTCTCTGCACGAAAGATATCCGCAAAACTTTCACCGGATTCGAAACGGGTTGTCTGGCGGCAGTCATCATCGTGTTCATCGGCTGGCTGCTCAGCGGACAAAACGTGGTGGCACATCTTTCGATCTAAATCATTTTCGTGTGTGCATATTTGCCGACCTTGGTGCATTTATGGAAAGCGGCGAAGAATACCGAGTCGCTCGGATCATGGTCATTCGATTCGCTGGCCTCCATGCTCGGAATCATTGAACCGCTGAGAACGATGGAACTGCTGCCGCTCGTGTATGTGAGCCGCTCAATCGTGTCCACGCTGGCCGTCGTCATTTTGATACTCCGTTTGAAATTCAGAAAAACTTCCTCGACATGACTCATCGGTACGAGTAATTTTCTTTGTAGCTCGACGGCGCGTCATGTGATATTTATGTTTCTTCTCTGAATTGTCATTAGGGAGGCCTAATCACCCGTCACCGTGGTGACGGGATGCGGTCACCCACCACACTTCGCTCCCTGCGGGGAGCTTCGCGTGGCAGGCCTGGATATTCCTTATTTGTCGTGCGAAGTGTGCCCCGCGTAGCTCCGCAGAGCGAAGTGGGGCTGGATCATGCTTGCCCATTCGTAACGAAGTGAAGAGGGGTATAATCATCCGCTATGCATTACGTCTATATCCTCAAACTGGAGAATGGAACGCACTACATCGGCTGCACCAAAGATTTGCAGAATCGTCTTGAGAAACATCGTCAACATTCGGTGAAAACTACTGCGCGTATGCGTCCGGAGGAACTCATTTTTTATGCCGCATTCAAAGGTGCAGAAAAAGCTTATGCTTTCGAAAAATATCTGAAGAGCTCATCAGGCTTCGCTTTCAGGAATAAGCGACTGATATAAAACACCTTTTCCTCGACAATATTTTCTACAAGCGATAGCTTCCCTTCTAGCTCGACTTCTCGTTATGCGGCAGATTACGTTTCTTCTCTGAACGACGCATTGGGAGGCTTAATCATTCCGAACCGAGGTTCGGGATTGCGGCCACCCCCCTGGAATTCCAGGGATAAAGCGTTTCTGCCCGACGGTTGCTTGGGCATATGCGGAAAGAGACAGAGGGAACAGACGGAACAAAAGCAACAAAAGTATCTGTGACCTTTGTTGCTTTTGTGTCTTTTGTCATACTCTATGTCTCATGCAGTCTTTCTTCGCCAATGCCATTCCCCCACAGGGTACCCTCGGCCGCCCCGTCCCCGAGCCGCCCGACCTGACGCGTGGCCCATTCCAGCGCGACCGCGACCGGATCATTCACACACAGGCATTCAGGAGACTGCAGGGCAAGACACAGGTGTTCGTCGCCGGAGAAGGGGACCACTTCCGCACGCGCCTAACGCACACGATGGAGGTGGCGCAGTTGAGCCGCGACGTTGCACGGACGCTGAGACTGAATGAGGACTTGGCTGAGTCCATCGCGCTGGCGCACGATCTGGGTCATCCGCCGTTCGGCCACATGGGCGAGGCGGCGCTGGACGTGTGGATGCGTGCGCGCGGATCGTCCTTTGAGCACAATGAGCAGTCGCTGAGAGTCGTGACGCTGCTCGAAGAACATTCGACGACCGCGCCGGGACTCAATCTGAATATTGAAGTGCTCGAAGGATTGCAGAAATACATGACGAAGTCGGAGAGAGGAAAACGAGGACCGAGTCTGGAAGCACAGATCGTGGACTCGGCTGACCGCATCGCGTACACGGGGCACGACGCGGAAGACGGCATCAGGGCAGGGCTCTTCACGGTGCAGGAACTGATGCAGACGGAACTCGGAGTGGCCGCTGCGGAACTGGCAAAGGCTCGGGGCACGCCCATTCGCGGGGCGCTTATTCATCTGCTTGTGACTGACTTGTACCGGGCGACTGAGGAGGCTCTCAAAAAGAGCGGCGTGCAGTCGGCGGAGGACGTGTACGCGCACGATGAGTTGCTCGTGATCTTCACGCGCGGGATGGGCAGGCATCTGGATGAGTTGCAGCAGTTTCTCTCGACTCACATGTATTTCCACCCGCGCGTACTCGAGGGCAGCCGCGAGGGACAGGAGATCGTCACGAGACTGTGTGATCAACTGTTCGCATCTCCCGGCGACAAAGTAAAAGGCTTGATGACGAAAACAGGATCCACGCTCGCTGAGGCAGTGAAGGATTATGTGGCAGGAATGACAGATAGTTATGCAAGATCGAAGGTCGAAAAATGAAGGACGAAAAGCGGACCCGTACATGAGCAAGCCGCTTTTCGATCTTTGACCTTCGGTCTTCGATCTTCGAACTTTACTGCGAGATTTTTGGCAGATACTTCAATGGATCAACCGATGTTCCATTCATGAACACGCCAAAGTGCAGGTGCGGTCCCGTGGAGATGCCCGCGCCTTTGGTGCCCCAACGTCCGCCCGAGTACCCAATGGGATCGCCGGCAACCACCTGCTGGCCCTTCTGTACCATAAAGCTCGTCAGATGCCCGTAGAGCGTGGAGTAGCCGCCAAGGTGCTGGATCGTGACATAGTTGAAGCCGAGCCCGTGATCGACGACGTCGGTGACGATGCCACCCGCGGCGGCAAGGACCACTGTTCCCTGCGGAGTGGGGATATCCACCGCGTTGTGGCGCATCTTGAACTTCTGCTCGTACGAGACATCATGCCAATAGGCCGAAATACCCTTGAGCGGGGCAACGGGCCAGAGCAACGACACGTAGTCGGCGTTCTGCATGGGTCCCGACGCGATCTTCACGGCGCGGCCTTCGGCTTCCCAGATTTGATTGAGCGTGGTGCGCAGAAATTCTTCGGCTTTGCTATGGTCCTGAATGAGATCGGCAAGCATCCGCGTGCTCCGGCGAAACAGTTCCTCCAGCTTGGGATCAACTGTCTTGAGCGCGCTGCGTTCGGCATCGAGCGCTTCCAGTTGGGCCCGTAAAATATCTTCCTTCGCGCCAAGCACGCCCTGCTCTTCGCGAATCTGACGTGCACGTTCCAGCGCGGCGGCACGCTCGAGCATTGCCGCCGGTACGATTGAATCTCCGGCGTCCGTGTTGGATTCTACAACCGATCGGGTGCGCTGAGTTTTGTCATCACGGGGAGCAGGCGCCGGCTGCTCGTGATCCGTTGTCGTGTCTGCCGCGTGCGAATCTGCAATCACCTGCGCCGTCACGGCAATGGGGGCGACCGACATGTCTGCTCCCGGCCACAGCGCCACCGCCCAGCCGGAAACAGCCGCGACGGTGAGAATCGTGAGCATCGGGCGCGGAAGGTGGATTTCGATATGCATTTCTCATCAGTATACCAAATTTTGAGGTTTTCTTCCATGCTCTAAAACAAGTTCTGCAATAAGCGGCTGCACTGTCAACTTTCGCTCCGAGGCCAAACGCACGTAGACTGCCCGTTAATTTCCCCCCCCCTTCCCCCCATGGCCATGAAAACTTTGGGCACACTCTTAAATGACAGTATTGCTTTTACCAAGAAACACCTCACCGCCCTTGTGATCGGCGCTGTCGTTTTCGGCGTCGTGACGAACGGCGCTACATGGTTCCTGATGGGCGCTACCGCCCCGGGCGCCATACAGAATATGGGCGCATGGCAGACGCAAATGGAGACGCTGGGGAACCGCATGGAGGCACTGCAGAAGAAGGCCACCAGTGGCATGCTCGATGCTGCAGGCGAAAAGGAAATGCAGGATCTGGCCGAGAAGATGATGCGCGAGACATCTCAGGGGGCAAACATGATAAAAGGCACCCTGTTCGCGCTGATTCCGGGGCTCGGAATGTCTTTCCTCGTCGCTCTCCTGATCGGGCTCTTCGCAAAGTCGTACTTCCTGATGGTCGCGGTGAAAGGGTTCTCGGATGCCGGATCGGCGGCCAAGGCCACGCTCGGCTCGATCGTGCCGCTGATCGGGCTTTGGATCTGGCTCCTGCTGCGTTCATTTATTTGGATTCCTTTCCTCGGCTTCATCATCGCCATCATCGTGGGCCCGCGGTTGTTCCTCTCGCCGCTCTATCTGCTTGAGCAGGGCAAGGGCATCACCGAGAGTGCGCGGCTCAGCTACAAGGCGACGCAGGGTCAGTGGGGCAAGATCGTGGGCAACGCCCTGCTCGTGGGAATCGTGACAATGGTGTGCGCAAGTATCGTGAGCAGGATCGCCATCTTCATCCTCGGCATGATGCTGGGCGGCTTCGTGGCCGCAGTGATCGGTCAGTTCGCCGCAGCGTTCATGACGGTATTCGGCATCCAGCTGGCGAGGACGGTGATGGCAAAGTAGAGATTGGGAATTAGAGATTAGAATAATAGGGTCGACGAGAGTCGGCCCTGTTTTTTGAAGTTTTGGCAGGCCGTGCTGAACACAGTCAGGGTATATTTCAAAACTTTCTCTTTCTTACTCCCATCTCCTCTCTTAACACATCATCAATCGGCTCGATCGTGACTTCCCAGTCTTTCACTGCCTCAGGTTCAGCCATCATGAGCTCATCTCTCTGCCCGCCCAGAAGCATATCGGCGATCTGAGCAGCAGATTGCTCTGCTATCCACATCAATACAGTGTTTGCTACTTCTTCTGGATTGAGACCATGTTCACCGGCAGCAGAAAGCAAAGATGATGATGCTAGTGTAGATACGGTCCACTCCAATGGATGAATCGCGGCTCCTAGTCCCTCAAGCACTTTTGCAACAAGAAGAGTCTGCTTCACCACAGCCTGAGACTCAGCTTCAGTAAGCGGAGGCATCGCATAATCCGCGAATCCACGCTGCATAAATAGCTCTCTTACTGATTCTCTTTGTCGCCGTTGATCTTCACTTACAAATTCTGTCTGTGCTTCTTTGCCCCAACGAAGGTTCTCTTCATGATCTTCAAGTACACATTTCCCTAACCGAAGACCATCAACGCTAACAGCGGCCTTTGCAACTCGCAGGATAAAATCCTTTTTTGATTGTTCCATAAAAGCATTATATCATTATATATGATTTCTGCAAGTGGCAGGCAATCCTTAACGTAATAAGAATGGCTTTGCCGGGGATTCCTAGGAGCCTGTGTCCTTGATCGGATATGATCTTCCTCCATGAAAGCACAGCGTATTGTATGGATTTGCCTTGTGACTGTTGCCTTAGCGCGTCTGCTATCTTCATTCATGTATTACGCGTCAGATTCAGGCAAAACAGCACTATGGGATAACTGGTTTCTGAATACGTTTGATAAATATCAACTCGGCTTCCTGCTCATCGTATTGTCCTACTTCTTCCAAAACACCCGATCCCTACTTTTTGCCATTGGCACCGGACTGCTCCTCGCAGAGGCCAATCAGATTTTTAATGTCTTTTCCTTCGGTATCGTGCCTTATGAATTTCAGTCTATGCTCGATTGGCTGTGTACTCTCATTGCCTCTTTAATTTTCCTTGTAGGCTGCAAGCTCTTTGAGGCTGTACGATCTTCACGATGATTTCCGGTGATTTCTATAAGCGGTACAGGATTTTTCTAAGTTCTAATCCTCTGTTTCCCCGTTACATACGTTGGGTATACAAAAAGACCCTTGATGATTTGCAGAGAGCAAAGATGTCCCTGCCTGTAACCAAGCCAAATTTTACGGCACTTCTCTGCGGAACGTGCGGGGAGATTACGTCTGGCATCTTTGTAGACCACATTCTACGCCTCAATCCTAATGCAAAAATCGTCGTATTGGACTACGGAGAGGAGCAGGTTAATCAAAGCAAGAAATCCATTGATACAAAGTTTCCGGAAGCACATGTGTCCTACGTCGTTGCCGATGCAAGGAACTCAGGCATCCCCGATGCATCAGTGGATTTCATTGATACGGATTTCATGTTTGAATACTTAGATGCGCAGGGACTTGATCAGTTATTCCGAGAGTGGAAGCGCATTTTAGTACCCAAAGGACATGTTGCTTTCCGTGCATTTGGCACTAGCTCTTGGTTATCAGAATTGACGTACCTACTTCTCATTAAGGGCTTCTGTAAGCTGCTATTGAAGTCTGACATTTATTCACATTCTCTTGTGTCCATAGAGAACGTGTTACGGAAATATGGATTTGAATATTTCATAGCGGGGAGGGCGTTTCTTCCTTTCGGATATAGATTTGTTGCTACAAGAAAAATGAAACCGCCGCGTGATCAGTAAGATCTACTACACTGATAGGCTTGTCTTTACTCGCCCCATCAGAGCACTCCATACTGCTCCGCTCATTTTCACAGACGATTCGCGGTGTCTTGCTGCCTGCTCGGTTGTATATGCTTCATAGTACACAAGACAAACGGGTAAATATGGCCTGGTCGATTGAACTTCTCCGGCAGAATGCTGACGAAATCTTCTTTGTAAATCACATGTTGATCCTTTGTAAAACCAGTCAGGTTTTTCCTGACTTTGAAGAACGTAGAAATAATACATAGGTGAACAACCGTACACCTTTATTTTAGAAATGCAAATTGCAAAAAGGGCTGCTCATACACTCTTCCCAATTGGCAGGGATTCGAAATGGAACGCTGGCTAGCTACAACCCTTTGGCAGGCCACGTCAGCTTAAGTGTGGCAGGCCACGTCAGCTTAAGTGTGGCAGGCCACGTCAGCTTAAGTGTGGCAGG
>CAZXIO010000027.1:0-87 GCA_964640805.1 uncultured Candidatus Peribacteria bacterium | reverse complement strand
CCACGTCAGCTTAAGCTGACGTGGCAGGCGCGGTAGGGATCGAACCTACGACCTCAGGTTTTGGAGACCTGCGCTCTACCAACTGAG
>CAZXIO010000026.1:0-15734 GCA_964640805.1 uncultured Candidatus Peribacteria bacterium | reverse complement strand
CGATGGAGAGGACGAGGAACGGCCATGCCTTTACGAACGAATAGAGATCAATCGTGCCCGTAGCATAGTACGTCGCGAGCTTCGGGATATTCACGAAGAACGACGTGAAGGCATACGTGCCGATGTAGGTTTCCTTCAGCATTCCCATGCCGGTGAAGAGCGGCCCTTTGATCAGGTTGCCCGTGCTCATGAGTCCCGAAAGGAAACCGTAGAAGACTCCGAAGATGGGTAGCACGTATTTGTTCGGTTTGTCATTTTTTGGAAGCAGGCCGAACATCTCGTTTGCCAGATAGACGAGTACGAGCGCCGCAAGAATTTTTTTGAAGAGGTCGAGTGGGATGTAACTGAGCGCGATGCCGCCGAGCACTGCTCCGGGGATCGCATAGATGATCAACTGAACACCCAGTTTCACTTTGATGTGCTTCCAAAAGAACAGAATTTTGGTCGAATTCTGGCACAGAAAAAAGATCGTCAGAATGCCGATGCTTTCCTTGGACCCGAAGTAAATGGCCGCGAGCGGAATCAGGATGAAGCCCGTTCCGGTTCCGATGGCAGCCGACATGATTGCAGTCGCCAAAACGACCGAGTAGAAGAACCAGGGGTTATGGAGGAGTTCCTGCATTTAGGGCAGTATACTGCACTACTATGCACTCTGCAGAAATTGCAGCACTGGGCGATGATGAACTGCTCCGCCTGCTGCAGGAGAGGAAGGCACCAATTCTGACTGCGAATACGACGGAATTGGGCGACCTCTTTGCATTTTCGTACCATGCGTACAGTACGCGGGAGTTCGCACTGGAAGGTGTTTCCTTTAAAGATCAGTTCTACACGAGTCAAAAACAATTCCCATCCATGTGCTATCCGGAGAACCGGCATCTGGCCAAAACTCCGGAAGGCGCCGGGAAGGCCGCCGATTTGCTTCATATGTACCTGCGCACGCTGGGCATCCGGATTGCGAATGTCATTATTCCCGCTGCAAAAAAATTGGTGGGTGACGAAGCTGTGATCCTCAAGCTGGGTCGATATGATCCACGGGAGCGCAGGCATGAAATCTTAAAAGACCGTCCGCCCAACGAAGCGGCAAGCAAAATATTGCAGGAAACTGAGGTGTTTGAAGGAGTGCTGAAAGATGCAGGTGGCAATATCTATGCTCTTCCGCTGAAAAACGAGAAGACAACCTATCACCAAAGATCTTCCGCCGTATTGGAGACGGCGCTGGCACTTCGGGAGCAATCAGTCATCGGAAATGCGCGGCGGGGTGACCATATCACGCTTCCATGGATCAGGGATTTAATCAGCCTTCAGTCCGTCGAGACAATGGTTCAGATTCAGCAGATCATTGAGCGCGGGATACAGAAGAAATTTTCCGGAAAAATGCTCGAGGATTTCAACCTCACCATGCCCGTGAAGGACAGAGTCAATTACGCACGCGCTGTCTTCGAGCGCGCACACGAGACGAGAAGAGATCACGCACTCATGCAGATCGAATTGTCCCGCAGCGATGATATCTACAGGAAAAAGTTCACGCCCACAAAGCTGGCGCTCTCGAGTGTCGGTGAATCGTCAGAGGGCTTTGCAATTCGTGATGTGAAAGATGCCGCTGTGATACTTGCAACGATGCCACGAACGTTCCATCTCTTTCAATATGCGTTTACAGAAGAAGCACGTGCAGGCATTCCTTTGCCCATGAGAATGCAGGACGCATTCAGAACTCTGGCCGAAGACGTATTGCGTCAGCCGGACACCGTGAAGGCTTCCGCACTCATCCGTCGCAGGATCGGCCTGCTGCGCGAAGCATTGGTGAGAAATGAAGTCATACTCAGGCTCGTAGGTTTTCCCGTCGGAGATTCCTCTTTCGGGATCAACAAGGCGTATGCGCTCCTGACGAATATGATGGAAAAGGCTGCCTAGGCTATACTGTCATTCTCCGCTTATGCCTGCCTCCCCCATCAAAACCGTCATCTTCGACCTCGGTGGCGTCTATTTTACCGAAGGTGTCAGTCATTTCGTCCGGGAACTGGAGAAGCATTATGGAGTCCTCAAAGCCGATGTCATGGTTATCGTCGAAGGGGACCTTGGGACGCTCTATCGGACGGGGCAGATCGCTTCGGAGGAATTCTGGAAGAAGTGCAAAGATCAGTGGAAGATCGATGCGCCGATCGAAGAAATCCGGCAGCGCTGGTTCGATGGATATACGCCGATGGAGGGGACTGTGAACCTGATCGACCGGCTCAAGTCAGCCGGCTATGATCTCCTATTCCTGTCCGACAATGCCCCTGATCGTGTGGGGTATCTTGAAGAAAAATATCACTTCCTCCATCGTTTCCGTGACGGCATCTTTTCACAGGTCGTGAAAGTACGGAAGCCGAATCCAAAAATATATCAGGCAGCCCTTGATCTGGCCGGATGTCCGGCTGATCAATGCGTCTACTTTGATGACAAACCGAAGCAATTGGAGCCGGCGAAGACGCTCGGGATGCATGCATATGTGTTTGAGAGTCCGGAGCAGGCCGAAGCGGACTTACGGACGCTGGGGCTGGAGTTCTAGTTATCCCTGCACCGCTTTTGCCATACTGATGATCACGAAGATTCCGATCGTGTTGAGCGCGAAGCAGAGGATGCCGAATTTTTTGACGCTCACGTTCGTAGTGCCGCCGAGGAGCGACACGCCGATTTCGTCTGGCAGGGGAGAGGCGATCACGAGTCCCGCGATGGACCAGAGCAGGTACATCTTGATCTGCTCCGACAGGCTTTCGTGGAAGATCAGTGATTTCAGTTTCTGCATGAACGCCGTGGACTTGAGTCTGTGCAGTTCATCGTGGAGCGAAAAGCGTGCGAACTCGAACAGTCCCAGATCCGCGATCAGAGCGCCGCTGCCTCCGATGACTGCGGCGAGGAAGGGATTGGCCCCACCATGCGTTGCGGCGACGAAAATGCCGATGGCGAACGGAGTCGTGAAGCCGAAGCTGAAGAGGATGCCTGCGAGGAAAAAGGTCACGTATCCGTAGCCGTGGAAGAGCAATGTGATTTCATCGAATGCACCCGTGCGGAACAGGATGTAGGCCAGCACGCACGAGAGCCCCATGCACAGCAATTTCGGGTATTCCAGCAGATTTTTGGCTGTTTGTATCACATAGCTATTTTAGCATAATTTATGTGTTTTGGCTAGTCCCTTTTCCTCATCCAGAAGCCCTTAATCCATGGCAAAGAAAGCGTCGAAAACAAGTATCCGGCAGCCGGAACGAGAGCCTTGAGGAAGGGCAACACGTCCCCGATCAGCCACAGGAAGATCGCGGACGTCAGGTAGGTGACGAGAGCGATGAAGAGCCGGCGCGTCAGGCTCACTTCCCAGGCTTTCTCTGTCTCCACGCGCCGGTTGCGATCGTGGATCTGCCGTAGCTCGTGTTCGGGATTCTCCATGTGGCGATTCTGCGCTCATGATCGGCCTCTTTCAATGCTAGACTGATTGCGTGACTCCGCTCAGCAAAAACCAGAAAGGCGAACTGCTTGTTTTCAGCGAAGCGCTCATCTGGAGCCTGTTTCCCGTCATTACGATTTTGACATACACGACGCTGATGCCGCTTCAATCCGCGGCGATCAGCACGCTGATCTCGTCGATGTTCTTCGCAGTCGTGCTCACTATCCGCCGCGGATGGCGAGAATGTGCGAATGCGCCATGGAAAGACATTCTACTCACATCGCTCTTCATCGGCGTCATTTTCTATGTCCTTGAATTCACCGGCCTTAAATACACCACCGCCGGCAACGCTTCGATCATGAATTTGATGGAAGTGTTTTTCTCCTTTCTGATTTTGAGTGTGCTCTGGAAGCATGAGACGCTGGGTCCTTTGCATGTGACGGGAGCCCTGTGCATGGTGATTGGGGCGATGATCATCCTGCTCCCGAAATCCTCGGGATGGCATCCGGGCGATCTCATCATCATGGCCGCGTGCGCATTTGCCCCCATCGGCAACAAATTCGCGAAGCGCGCACGCGACACGGTCAGTTCCGAGTTCATCCTGTTTATCCGAAGCCTCATCAGCGGCGTGGTTCTTTGTGCGCTGGCATTCTTGACTGAGCCCACCCCTTCTTTCGATGCCGTGGCGTCGTCGGGGGGTTTTCTGTTCGTCAATGGCTTCCTGCTGTTCGGGTTTTCAAAAATACTCTGGAACGAAGCCGTGCATCTGATTCCCATCACCAAAGCCATCTCGCTCGCGAGCATTGCGCCGCTCTTCACGCTCATCTTTGCCTATTTCATCCTGCATGAGCGCATTCAGCTCTATCAGCTTGCCGCATTTCTTCCCATCCTGATCGGCGTTTTCCTGCTCACACGGACTAATTCTGTGAGCGAAATCACGTAGAGAGTACACTCCGCCTCACATGCGCAAGAATTCCCTGTGTTTCTCCACGGCGATCGCACTCCACCGATCCGCGATGCTGTTGGAACGCCGGGCCGACCGCGCGCTGCAGCAAGAGCTCGATCTCTCGTTCTGCCAGTGCATGATTCTCTGTTCGCTCAAAAACAATCCCGATTGTTCGCAGCAGTGCATCGCAAAGTGCCGTGATCTGACGGAAGCTGCGGTGAGCCGGCAGATCGATTCGCTCCGGAAAAAGAAGCTCATCATCCGCCGCGAGAATGAACGCAATCGCCGCGAGCACATACTCAAGCTGACGCCGAAGGGGAGAGAAGTACTGGAACAGGCAACCAAGCTCATGCTCAAGACATTCGACAATGCATTTGCGCCCGTGCCCGCATCCGACATGCGGCGGCTCGAAAAAATGCTCACCCAACTTCTCGCGTACGCGCACGATGCCGACTGCAGCGGGAAAGCAAAGAAGTGAATGGTATTCCAAAACATAGCCTTGTTTTTGGCTATGGAAAGCAGTTGCGTTGGAAGGTGTACGCTCGTACACTCATTACGTCTTTCCCATTCCATCTATGCATACCGTTCCCGAAACAGTTATCGCTCCCGCATGGAAGAAAGCCGCGCAGGTGATCGTCGACTGGTCCAAAGTCGCAACCGACGTCAACGCCGACGTGCAGCTGGAAGTCGATCATCTCATGCGCTGGATCCGGAGTTACCCCGCACGCAGTGCCGTGCACGTGTACCTGCGCCGCTCCGTCTCGGTGCCGCGCGACCGCATGCTCCAGAACACGCTCCAGTCACTCGGATGCAGAGTCACGATGCGGTCGGTTCAAAGTGTCAGTTAAAGACGAAGGCCGGAAAGGAAACACAGACCAACACCTCCTTCGATTTCTCCCATCGGGCCTCAGGGCCCGTTTTTTATGTGGCTCGAGGCCCCGCACGCTTTTGCGAAAGGTGCGGCGCACCTCGCCATGACATCATAAATTTCAGAGTGGGCATGGTGAGGTGCGAGTGTCATGGCGAGGAGCGTGCCTCGGGCACCACTCGAGCCACATCATCACAACACGCTGATGTGCAGGTATTTTCTGAGCACAAATCCCATCGCGATTAGGCTTAGTGCCCCGACCACCCACACTTCCGGTCCTGAGTCGGGCTGCGTGGGCGCGTTCGAGTGCTGCACGGTTGTATCGACGCCGGCTGGTTCCGGTTCGTACGTCTGCGTCACGCCGCCCTGGGTCCCCGAAACCACGGTGTAGGGATTGTACGGCACCAGGTCGGTGTTCGATCCGCCGACGCCTGCGGCCGGAGCGGCAGGTTCCGCTGGCTGGCTGGGTTGAATGATGCCGGGAGTGCCTCCCGCGATTGCTGTGCCGCCGGGAGCAGCATCCGGCGAGGGAGTGAACGTTCCTGCCGGTGCGCCATTCGTGCTTGGATCAGTGCCGCCGTTTACAGTCGTGACATGGCTGCCCTCCAGCTCGTCGCAGGGATCGTAACGGGGGAGACCGATGTCGAGTGTTCCGCCGAGGAGTTCATTCGTGCATGTGCCGTTTAGTTTGACGATGATTGAGCCGGTCCACAGCGGTTTCGTTGTGATTCTGTACGTGTAAGCGCCTTCCTGCATGGAGCCGGCAACGGTGACCGTAAAGCGCATGCCCGGGAAAATGGCCGAAGAGTAGACCGAGTCTCCCGTTCCCGTCCTCAGCGTGTCACTGGCCACGATGTGCGGTGCGGTGTCGTCGTTGATCCACGCAACCTGCTTGCCCGGCGCCACCACCACCGAGCGCGGGGAGGGTCCGGTCGGCTTGATGTGGATTTCAACGAGCGCCGGCGGGTTGCCGGCGGAGGGAATCGCCTGACCCGTGAACATGCTTGTGCCGCCCGCCGCCCAGAAACCGGCGAAGAGCATGAGCGCGATGCCCGCGATCGCCGCGGGCGCACGGCTGATGCCGCGCAGGTTTGTGATTGCCGATTCGCCGTGCACGGGGATGCTCACGGCGCCCTGCCCGGCAGCATCGGTTCCCGTCGCGTGCCAGTGAGGATGCATATCTGTCATGATCGTGGGGAGGAATGGCCGACGGCGATGAATTGTCTGCGGAGCGCGACGAACACGCCGATCACTGCCGAGGCCGCGGCGAGCATCAGAAGTACGGTGGACGCACCCGCCTCACCCGGTACGGCCGTGCCCGGTTTGGACGGACTGAGCGGATTGCCGCCCGTCACGTTTCCCGTCAGGCCGCCTTCGACGGGAATTGTCAGCAGCGGGGATGTGGAGGTATTCGGTTTGCCGATTTCCACGCCCACCTCGCGGCTGAATGCGCTTTCCTCATCACTCTCGTTCACGGCGCGCACGGCGGCGTAGTAGGCCGTTCCTTTCTGGAGTCCGCGAATGGCGATGCTCTGCGACGTCGCGGGCAGGCTGCGCCGCTGGATGTAGCGGCCCATCTGCGATCCGTAGTAGACGTTGTAGCCCTTCAGTCGGGGAATCTTGAGCTGATCCCACGCGACAAAGAGTGTGCCGTCGTCGGATGTGATCCGCACGTTCTGCACCTGCAGGAGGCGGAAAGGAAGAATGCCCGATGGCGCCGGTGACGACCTCGCGGAAGAACCGGTTGCGGATGATGGTGAGCCGGCAGCGACTGAACTCTGGGCAGCCGATACAGCCGCGGAGGAAACCGCAGCGGACGACGATGCAGCCGGAGCGGCCGGTGCGCTGACGCGGACAAGGAGGCTCCCAAGCGGCAGCGTGATCATGCTCTTGCGCGTGTCGTCGCCCGCGGCGATCACGGCGGTGCGGCCCTTGCCGTCTTCCTTCTGGTCGTAGAACACCACGGGCGATTTGCCGGCGGCGGGAGCGGTCTTCACTCTGAACTGCACGCGGGCGATGGGCACGATGGGCACGAGGGGCTCCTTGTCGTCTTCGGCCGCGACTCCGATCTTGATGTAGCCCGATGCCTGATCGATTTCGCCTTCGCTTGGAATGCGGACGACGAAGCCCGACCCGAGAGTCACCGACACACCCTCAAGCACGCTGGTATCGTACGACAGCCACGAGCGGACGGTGTTGATCGGCGTCCCTGCCGGATTGCGCAGAATCACGTCGATGTCGAGCGTGTCGCCCACCGTCAGGACGGGCGTTTGTACTGCCGTGGGATCGGCCACCGTGAACGAGAGGCAGCGGTCGGGTTCGGTCTCTTCGCAGTGCGGGCGGAATTCGAGCGTGGGTGCGGCCGGTTGCTCCTGCGCCAAAACGGGCAATACCGGGATCAGGAGCAGCAGGGCAGTCACGGTGACGACACTCCTCAGCCGGTACAGAAAAGCGTTCGGCATGGGGATTTTAGCGTGAGAGCGTATAGAGGACGCGTACGGCGTCGCGGTACGTAATCTTGAAATCACCGTCCGTGTCGCCGCGCATGATCATTGCGGGCGTTGCCGGATCGATACCTTCATATACGTTGATGATGATAATGGCATCCTTCACCGTCAGGTCGCCATCACCGTCGATATCTCCACGCTCCGCAATTCTTTGGCTGTTTTCCGGCGTCACCGCAGCCTGGCTCTTCTCGAATGACACGTCGCCTGCCGTCTGAAGTCCAACGGTAAAGGCGGCCATTGTGCAGAAGATGCCGAGCGAGACTGTCTGCAGCATTCGGTTCGTATAAATGGTTTTGAGTGTTTGTTTCATATCGAATCAGTATAGCGTACGCAGGCCAATCTCTCAATTGCGTGGTTATTGACCGTCGGGTGGGAATGAGTCGGGATATCAGATCAATTTCCATGCATTTGGTGTCAAAAAGTCCCTTTCCCGAGCCAAAAAGGCACTTTTGCTATACTTGTGGCGTGTCGCAGCTCTTCCTCTTCACGGGCGAAGGAACGTTCCTCATGCGGGAGGAGCGCCGTGCATGGCAAGAGGCGTTCATCGCAAAGCACGGGCCCGAAAATCTGCTTCGCTTCGATGGCAGAGAGCTCAGCTACCGACAGCTGCTCGACGAGATTTCGATCATGCCGTTTCTTGCCGAGAAACGGCTTGTGATCGTGGATGGCATACCGCGAATGGAAAAAGAGGAAATGGAGGCCCTGCCCCGGTGCATTCACCCCGCTTGTGTCCTGCTCATCTGCGATCCGAAGCCCGATAAGCGGTTGGGCGGCGTGAAAGCGCTTCTCAAGATCGCCACGGTGAAGGAATTCCATCCCGTCGTCGGCCAGGCTCTGAGGCTTTGGATCAGGAAGCGTGCCGGGCTCGGCGGCTCGCATATCGACGATGCCGCAATCACACTGCTTCTCGAAACCGTCGGCGATGATCAGGAGATGCTCGTGCGGGAGATCGAAAAACTCTGCGTCTCTGCCGGCGGATCCGTCGTCACGTCGGAGCAAGTGACGGAGTTGTCGGTGCCCTCCGGAGAACAGGAAATATGGCAGCTGTCGACCCTGATTGCGCAGGGAAATTCTGCGGGAGCTTTGCGCTACGCGAAGCGGATCATCGAACAAGGGGAAGACCCGTATTCGCTCTGGAATGTGCTTCTCTGGGTGGTGCGCATGCTCGTGATGACGCACGCGGCTATTCTGGAAGGGGAGCGGAATCCGGCCAGGATCGCCGGCAAGGCCGAGATCCCTTTTCCCACTGCCAGAACGCTTCTGCCTCTTGCCGAGCGGTCATCAACGAAAAACATCTCATCACTTCTTTCATGGTCGGTGGAAGCCGACAGGCTTCTCAAAACAGGAGGGTACAGAGCAACCGGGGAAGCACCACAGGAGCTTTTGGCGCTGATAGACGAGTGTATTCTGCGTTGTGCTGTGTGTCATGGTTCGAGGCTCGGCGTTGCGACGCCTCACACCTCACCATGACACTGACTGTGCTCAAAGAATGTCATGGCGAGGTGCGCCGCAGCGCCCCGAGCCATCACTTCCCCGCTTCTTCCATCTGTTTGAGGAGGTCTTCCGCTGCTTTCTCCTCCCCTTCCTTGTGGGACGCTTCTTTCGCAGACCGTTCCGTACGCCGTTTCTTCATGTCTTCTTCAGTTTGTCTGACTGTCGCCGCCTGGCCGATCTTATCGGCATCGGTGCGGTATTTGGCGTCGATTGCGGCCAGTTGCTTGCGCTCGTTTTCGAGAATATCAAAGAGGTTCTTGATTTGTTCGGGTGTCATGATGGGCAGGATGTTCACCCAGTACTGCCGTTCCTCATCGTTCATGCTTTCGGATCCTCTGATCAGTTCGATCAGCTGCGAGAATTTCTGCAGCACCTCCGGAGGCACAGTCAAACCCGTTACGGCTGCGGCACTTGTCTGCGGCGGTGGGATGGGCGAGTCGGCCATGGGAGCATCGTACTACATTCTAGCGATCAACTCACCTGCAACACTTCATACTTGATGATGCCCGACGGAGACTGGATCTCGACGAGGTCGCCTTTTCTCTTCCCGAGCAGCGATCTGCCGATGGGGGATTCGTTGCTGATCTTGTGATCGAGTGGATCGGCTTCCGTGGAACCCACGATCGTGTAGCGCTCGGGTTCATCGTTTCCTTCGGTCTTGTTGTTCAGACTCACCGTCGAACCGATGTCAATCTCTTTGGCGTGCTTCTCCGAAATAATCTTGGCGTTCTTGATCTTAGCCTCCAGTTCCAGAATGCGCCCTTCCACGAACGCCTGCTCGTTCTTGGCCTCTTCGTACTCGGAGTTTTCGGACAGGTCCCCGTACGAGATGGCTTCTTTCAGCCGGTTGGCGACCTCCTGGCGGCGGACAGTTTTGAGCTCGTGCAGTTCGTCTTTCAGCCTCTTCAGGCCTTCCTTTGTGATCAGGGTTTGATCATCGTCGCCGAAGCCTGCAGCGCCGGACTGGGCCGGAGCCGAGGCCGTTTCATCATCGATCAGGATATCGTCTGCCATGGGCAAAAGGGGAACAAGTTGAGGGGTGAGAGCCGGGGTATTGTACGGCAAAGGCGGGGGATGACAAGCGATGAAGAGGCAAACGCGACCATGCTCGCTGATTCGCTGATTCGTCAATAGTTGGGTACGAATCAACGAGTCAACGAATTAGCGAATTTTCCCGGCATCCCTTTGCTTTCACTGTCTTCTACCCCATGTTCTCCAAAAGATCCGGCCACCGCATCAGCGGCAGGTTCAGCGGATCTTCTTCCGTCATCGCTTCCACTACTCTTTTGGCAAGCTGGACGTTGGTTATAAGCGGAATGCCGTGGTCGGTTGCGATGCGCCGGATGAAGTACCCGTCGGTCTGATCGCGGCTGCCCTGGTGGTTGGGGATGTTGATCACGAGGTCCGCCCTGCGTTGCTCCAGGTACTCGCGGATGTTGGGGCTCCGCGGTTCCGAGACTTTGTAGAGCAGTGCCGAGGGGATGTCGCGCGCCTGCAAAAATTCGTGCGTGTTGGCTGTGGCGAGGAACGTAAATCCCTTTTCGTGCAACTTCTGCAATGCGGGCAGCATGTCGACCTTGTCTTCCAGTCGCCCGATCGTCACGAGGATCGTGCGCTCGGGGAGGCGGAAACCCACTGCGAAGAGCGACGTGAGGAGCGCCTGCTCCGCGGTATGACCGAAACATGCTACCTCGCCGGTGCTCGCCATTTCCACGCCCAGACGGGGATCGGCGCCTTTGAGCCGGCTGAAGCTGAACTGCGCGGCCTTTACACCAACATGATCCAGATCGAGCGTCTGGTAGCGCTTGTTTTCCGGTGCGCGGCCGAGGAGTGCCTGGGTCGCCAGCTGCGCGAAGTTCACCCCCGTCACCTTGCTTGCGAACGGGAAGCTGCGGCTGGCGCGCAAGTTGCATTCGATCACTTTCAGGCGGTTGTCCTTCGCCAAAAACTGGATATTGAATGGGCCGCTGATGTGGAGCCCCTGTGCGATCTTCTTGGCGATCACTTTGATCTGCCGGAGCGTGGCCAGATTCACGCGCTGCGGCGGCAGTACGATGGTCGCATCGCCCGAGTGCACGCCGGCGTTCTCGATGTGCTCCGAGATTGCGTACAGGAGCACTTTTCCGTGCTGCGCCACGCCGTCAAATTCGATTTCCTTCGCACCCTGCTCGAACTTGGAGATCACCACCGGCGCTTCGGGCGATACGAGTGCCGCCTGCTCCAGATACGAGGCGAGATCGTCGCCCGAATGCACCACGGCCATCGCAGCGCCCGAGAGCACGTAGCTGGGCCGCACGATAACGGGGTAGCCCACCTTCTCCCCGAACGCCTGAGCGGAATTCATATCGGCGAATTCCTTCCATTCGGGTTGATCCACGTGGAGCTCATCGAGCAGCGTGCTGAATTTGTGCCGATCCTCCGCGCGATCGATCTCTTTCGCCTCGGTCCCGAGGATCGGCAGACCCGCTGCCGCGAGTTTACGGCTGAGAGAATTCGGAATCTGTCCGCCCATCGAGACCACGATGCCCATGGGTTTGGTGAGGTCGGTGATGTCCAGAACGCGCTCCAGCGTCAGCTGCTCGAAGAAGAGCGTGTCGCATTCGTCGTAGTCCGTGCTCACCGTCTCCGGATTACTGTTAATCATGTGCACTTCAAAACCCTGACGTTGCAACTCATGCGCGGCCTGCACGCAGCACCAGTCGAATTCCACTGAAGATCCGATCGAATAGGGGCCGCCGCCGAGGACGAGAACACGGTTCGACGACGAGCTTGTGGCTTGTGGCTTGTGGCCGGCAGCTTCGTCATTGCCACGAGCGATGGGCCACGAGCTACTTGCCGTTCCTTCAAATGTCACATCGTGTTCTGTGCCATGATATGTGAGGTAGAGGTAATTCGTCTTTGCAGGAAATTCCCCCGCCAGCGTATCGATCTGCTTCACAACAGGCACGATGCCCATCGCTTTTCGCGCATCGCGGATGTCCTGCATCTTGCCGTCGCGGATCGAGGCGATCGACGCGTCGGAAAACCCGTGCAGCTTCGCACGACGCAGAAAGTCGTGTTCCAGTGGAGCAGCCTTCGTCGTGAAGAGTTCTTTGGAGGTTTCTGCGCAGGCAGCGATGCGCTGCAAAAACCAACGGTCGATGCCCGTGGCGATGCTCACCTCATGCGGCGTCCAGTCGCCTGCGAGCGCCTGTGCCACGGCGAAGATGCGTCGCGGCGTGGGGCGGCGGATTTCGCGGTTGAGATCGTCAAACGCAAACGGACACGGATAGAGTCCATCCGCTCCGATATTGAGCATCCGGATAGCTTTCTGCAGAGCCTCTTCGAACGTCCGCCCGAGTGCCATCACTTCGCCCACCGATTTCATTTCACTCGTCACCTGATCCGAGACAAACCGGAACTTCTGCAGATCCCAGCGCGGCACCTTCACGGCAACGTAGTCGAGCGAGGGCTCGAAGTCGGCGCAGGTCACTTCCGTGATCGCATTGCGGAGTTCCGGCAGTGTGTAGCCGAGTGCGAGCTTCGCCGCCACAAACGCGAGCGGATAGCCGGTTGCTTTGGATGCGAGCGCGGAGCTGCGACTCAAACGCGCATTCACCTCAATCACGCGGTAATCGCGCGAGCGGGGATCCAGCGCGTACTGAATGTTGCATTCGCCGACGATTCCCAGATGCCGGATCACTTTGAGCGCGATTGTTCTGAGCATCTGATACTCATGGTTATCGAGCGTCTGGCTGGGCGCGATCACGATGGATTCGCCGGTGTGGATCCCCAGCGGGTCCACGTTCTCCATGTTGCAGACCGTGATGCAGTTATCGACGCAGTCCCGCACCACCTCGTATTCGATCTCCTTCCAGCCGGTCAAATCTTCCTCCACTAGCACCTGGTGCGATTCCACGAATGCGACTTTGATGATCTCGCGCAATTCCTCCTCCGTCTTCGCCCGTCCGCTGCCTTTGCCGCCCAGTGTGAACGCCGCGCGCACGATCACGGGGTACCCGATCTCTTTGGCGGCTTTGACGGAATCGACCATGGATTCGCAGGCAAACGAACGCGGCACGTCGACGCCGATGGATTTGAGTTCGGCATTGAAGAGCGCGCGGTCTTCGGTTTTGCGGATGCTCTCCACGGGTGTCCCCAGCACCGCGATGCCGTGCTCCTTCAATACTCCCGTTTCATCCAGCTTCACGCCGCAGTTCAAAGCCGTCTGCCCGCCGAAACTGAGTGCGATGGCGTCCGGCTTCTCCTTCTCGATCACGCGCCTCACAAAATCGGGCGTTACGGGCACGAAATACACCGCGTCGGCCAGTCCCCAGCTGGTCTGGTTCGTGGCGATATTGGGGTTAATCAGGATCACTGTCTTCCCCTCTTCTTTAAAAGCTTTGATGGCCTGACTGCCGGAGTAATCAAATTCACCCGCCTCGCCGATTTTGAGTGCGCCGGAGCCGAGGAGGAGGATGGTCTGAATATTTGAAAAATTACTCCCCTGACCCTTATCGGGCCCAGCGGAGCCAACGTCCTTCGGAGCTGTCATGTCCGGGGGAGACTACGCGAGCGGACTGTGAGGAGCAAGTCTGTCTTCTCAAAAAGAAGCGGCTCCAGAGAACATCCCCAGAACCACTCTTCCCTATCAGGTTTTCTCCCTGTCAGGGCGGGCCGCACGGCAGGCATACCAATACATGCCGATTGCAGCCACGAAGGGCACTAGTTCAAGGACTAGTGCGGAAATGAGACAAGCCATTTTCATGGTTCACCTCCTTTCTGCTGCCCATTGTCCTCCCCTTTATATTTTACGTCGGACTCCTCATGCTCCCGTGCCGCAGATTATTCTCCAGATGTTTCTCGCTGGGGTGCGTGCCGATGAGTTCCAGCATGAAGGCTCCCGCGATGATCAGTGCGCCGCCGGCGAAGTGGTACAGTTCCAGTTTCTCTCCCAGAAACCATGCCGAGAAGGCGATGGAACCGACGAGAGGGAGATTGAGCGAGAGTGAGATGGTGGTCACGGGCAGACGTTCCATCGCTTCGTAGAAGCTGAAGAGGTTCAGGAATTTCGAGAGGAATGCGAAGCCGATAAGGGCCGGCAGAATCGAGAGCGGGAACGCCCAGACCTCCTCAATCAATGGATGCGTCATGAACGGCGAGATCACGAAGAACGTTGTGATGGCAACGGCCGCGCGCGTGAGGATCACGAGGTTGGGATCGATGTGACTCAGGTATTTGCGGAATACGATGCCTCCCGAAGCGTACGCGACGCATGCCACGGTGATGATGACGTCGCCGAGCTGCGGCGTGAGTCCGTCGGTAAATCCTTTCAGTGCGATCACCACGATGCCCGCGAGAATCGTCACGATGCTGAGTACGTGAATGCGGTGGAATTCTTCTTTCAGGATGATTACGGCGAAGAGCGCAAGGAAGACCATTTCGGCGCTGCCGAAGAGCGTCCCGTTGATGGCGCTGGTGCGCGCAAGGCCGACGAAGAGCATCAAGGGGCCGATGACGCCGCTGAGCAGCCCGATGCTCACGAGCGGAATCCATGCGGAGCGATCCAGATACAGGAATTTGCGGAGCGTCGGAATTGCTCCGAAGGACAGCAGCACGAAGAATCCCGTGAGCACTTCGCTCATGAACATGAGTGTAAAGGGCGAGAGTGCGCCGGTGAGCACTTTGCCGAAGACGGTGTACGTGGAAGAAGAGAGCACCATCACGCCCAGCGCGATCCAGCCGATCGTCTGCGAGGACGCATCTTCATGGAAGAACAGGAAAGGCCACTTGCGGATGTCGATGTGCATGTCATATATATTATAACATATTTATATGTATTTGAGAAGAGTGGTGGTTCGAGGCCTGCGGGCTCCTCACCATGACAAAAATGGCTCAGAAAGGGTATTCTGTTCGCATGTTTAACTCGCTAATTGAGCGCATTCGTCCGTGGCACCTCTGCACGCTTCTCGCAGTGATCACGCTTGCCTTGTTTCTTCCGCATGCAGGGAATGCGTTTGTGACACTGGATGATGCGATTTTGATCTACAAGAACCTCGCCGTGCAGCAGATCTCGGCAAGATCACTGCGCTATATCTTCACCTCGTACGATCCGGAACTCTACGTCCCGTTCACGCTCCTCAGTTATCAGATCGACTTTGCCGTGTGGGGGCTCAATGCGTTCGGCTTTCACTTGAGCAACATCCTGCTTCACGCAGGCAATGCAGTCCTCGTTTTTTGGATTGCGATGCTGCTTACGGGACGTCGAAGCGTCGCTCTGATCACTGGGTTCCTCTTTGCCATTCATCCGCTCCAGACCGAGGCCGTGCTCTGGGCTGCAGCACGGAAGGATGTCCTCTCGGGCTTTTTCTTCCTGCTCGCGATTCTGTTCTATCTTCTCTACCGGCGGGATGACGCAAAGTTGTTCCTGTGGCTGACGGCACTCGCGTTCCTGTTCGGACTTCTCGCAAAAGTTTCCATCATCTTCCTGCCTCTCGTCCTGCTGATGCTTGATTGGGTGCA
>CAZXIO010000025.1:12100-16555 GCA_964640805.1 uncultured Candidatus Peribacteria bacterium | reverse complement strand
TAACAGGAGGTCTCCGTGGAGGCGCCCATGGTGAACTCATCCGTGTTCGTCTTCCCGATACTGATCGCACCCGCCGCCTTGAGTCTCTTCGTCGTGGTCGAGTCGTACGGAGGGATGTAGTTCTTACCGCGCAGGATGTTGGAGCACGCTGTCGTGGGTATACCTTCCTCGCAGTAATTGTCTTTCGTGAGGTAGGGGATTCCCGTCAGCGGATGATCAAACATTCCTGCAGTATCGATTTTTTTGGCTTCCTCCAGGGCTCTCTCGAAATTACGGTGCACAATGGCGTTTAGCTGCCCGTCGACGGCTTCGATACGGCTGATGCATGTCGCAACGAGTTCGCTGCAGCTGACATCGCGTGAACGTAGCTTCACATGTGCCTCGCTGATGGTGAGCGTGTTCGGGGTCATCCGTGGGCGGAAGGCGTAACGATCTGATGGTCCGAAATAGGCAGGGGACTGCATTCGAGCAACTTATCCGGCATTGTCCCACCTTCTCGTAGTACGTCCTCCCGGAACGAATTGGTCTGCCCCGTCACTTGCCCGGTGGGTTCGACCTTCGACGTATCCACTTCCTGCAGCATGTCCACGTAGTTCAAAATGCTCGTGAGTTCCGTCGTGAATTTTTCCACTTCGCTGTCGCTCAGACGCAGGCGCGCGAGTTTGGCGATGTGGCGGACTTGGGTGGCTGTTAAGGCGCTCATGCGCTGGGATCATAGGAATCTTAGCCGTTTTCGGAAAGCGGAAAGGTATTTGCTTAAATTGCAAAAAGTGATATAATAAACGTAACATTTAACAACACTCACAATGACTTTGAAAACAGACAAAGCGCCCGATGTTCCCCCGGGAGGAAAGAACATCAATGAAAAAAGTGATGCAGCGCAGATGGCATTGCTTGCGCTGGTCGATGCCATCAACGAGGCAAAGAAAAATGGGAAACTTCCGCCGGAGGCAAGCATTGCGATGGAAAATCTTCGCGCAGGACTTGCGATGGTTGAACAGGCGCTGAAGGAAGATGCTCCCGTCTCCGATGCACTGGCAGAGGTCAGTAAGGCCGCGCGCGAACTCGTCGCACTTCCGGCCGGAGAGCTGAGCGAGGACGAGCTGCATGAGTGGAACAAGCTCGTTCTGCGTGCCGAAGAGTACACGCAGAATGCGGGAGGTGCCGTCGATCGTTTGACCGTCGTGCTCGGCAATCCCGAGCATCCTCAGAGTCCGGAAAACCGAGAGCGACTTCTCAATCATGCCCGCGAATTGAACAACAGGATGGGCATGATCATAGCCGTCGTACGGGGTGCCGAAATCGATGAGGGCGGACAAGATCAGAAGTCACAGTTGCGCTCGGTGCTCGTGAAGCAAATACAGGAGTCGTTCGACGTACTTTCGTTCCTGAGTGGTGCGCGCGACGGCAAATGGCTGAATGAGGGCGCCATGCATACGGCGGCAGGACGCGGTGTGGTTCGTAATCTTGCGGCCGCCATTGGAACGTTCGGCACTATCCTCGACGAACTCAGGCTTTCTCCGGCCGATGAAGTGACAATTGGAAAAATCCGCACATCGACGAAAGAAATCAGCCAGGCTCTTGAGCAAGGCGAACGTGCCGAGACGCGGCGGCAGGGCGTACGCGCAGACGATTTCTTGGGATCGTCTCGTCAGAGGAAAAGAAGCGCTTAATCGTCCGCATCTCCCTCCATGTTCATCTGGAGCCTGCGGATGGCGATGTCATCGAGGCGGAACAGAAGTTGACCAAATTTGCCGACATAATTTTGGATGAGGGATGAAATATCATTTCTTTCCATTTCAGCGAGCTCCCCAACGATCAGGCTGCGTAAACGCGGATGCCGAATGCATATGCTAAAAAACTCCATCCGTATTTCGAAGGTGGCGGATTCCGCCTTCAAATACTCCGGCAGCTCCGCAAGAAAAAGTGACTGAGTGGAGGCAATCCTGCTCGGAACGCGAAAAATTTCTCGCAGTTGTCGATGCGTATCAAGTACGAGTATGCACAGCATCTCGGGGCAGTCCTTGTCATCCACCCGCACGACCGCTGACGCGATGCCCGTCTGTTCGCGCAGCCATGCCGTATACTGTGCTTCGCTATGGTGAGCCATGAAAGTAGGCGTACCATTGTAGGCGTATTCTTCACGATTTCCAGCCCTTTCCCATGCGTCTATTGCGCCTCAAAGGCCGTAAAACCTGCGACCGCCTCCTCCGCCACGGCAAGGGCTGGAAGGGCCGCAGCATGAACGTGCGCTGGATGCAGGGCCACCCCAATCATCCCTCCGCCGTCCGGTCACAGTCCGCTCTCTATGTGGGTACCATCGCATCCACGAAGCTCGATAAGTCCGCGGTAAAGCGCAATCGGATGCGACGGCGCTGCCGCGAGGCAATGCGGCTAACAGCGGCAACTATGGAGATTCCCGTGGTTCTTCAGTTGTTGATAGCGCCCAAATCATCTAGTCTCAGTTGCCCGTTCGAAGAGCTCGCAGCCGACGCGCGAGCGTTTCTCACTTCCCACCTCCATGCCTCCGGCAGTCAAAAAATCCGCCAGTAATTTTCTCCAGTTCGCCCTCATCTTCGCGGTGGTGTATCTGGGGAGCCAGTTCGTGCTCAATCAGTTCTTCCCCGGACTCTCGGGCAATGCGCCGGTCGTGCGCGGCGTGCAGGTGAAGATGGTGAGTAGCAGTGTGAGTCTGGGGAATACCCCCGAAGTGATCGTGGAGAATAAGCAGGGGGCGAGCGGTTCCGTCGTTCTGCTCCCCGGCCGCTGCCCGCAGCCGCCGCTCGATGCGTTTGCAGTCGCAGAGCCCGGGACGTCTCAAGAGAAACTGACGCCGCTGAGCGCCACGGGAGCGGTCGTAGGATGCGACAAGGTCGTCAAAGACGCTTTCCTCACGCCGGGCAAAAGTGCCCGCCTCACACTGGCTCCGTGGAAGTCCACGTTCTTCAGTGCCACCGGCACGTACGAACTCCGCCTTCCACGCGAGGCGCCGGGATCGGCGTCGTCAAAACAACTCTCCGGTTCCATCCTCACCGTCCGCTTCACCGTGGTCGAGCCCAATGCCTTCGTCAAAGTCTTCCGCACGTTCATCACGGCGCCGTTTCTCAACGCCCTCGTCTTCATCGCGTCCGTCGTGCCGGGGCATAACCTCGGCATTGCCATCATCCTCCTCACGCTCATTGTGAAACTGCTGCTCTTCATCCCCACGCAGCACGCTATGGAGGGGCAGAAGAAAATGCAGATGCTGCAGCCGAAAATCGAAGCGCTCAAAAAGCAGTACCCGGATGACGCCAAGAAGGTGCAGGAAGAGACGATGAAGCTGTGGGCCGAGCACAAGATCAATCCCTTCAGCAGCTGCCTGCCCACCCTTATCCAGTTCCCGATCCTCATCGGGCTCTTCTATGTGATCCGCGACGGTTCGCATTTGGAGGCGTCGGCACATCTTCTGTACCCCATGTACCGCCACATCGAGTGGACGTTTGGCACGAATTTCCTCGGCCTCGATCTGCTGCAGCCCAACTGGTACGTGCTGCCGCCGCTTCTTGTGATCATGCAATTCCTGCAGATGAAACTCGCTTTCGCCATCCAGAAACGGAAGACCAAGAAAGACATCATCGACGTGCCTGCAAAGGACGGAAAAGAAGAGAAGCAGCCGATGGATTCACAGAAGATGCAGCAGACCCTCATGCTCTACGGTCTGCCGCTCATGATCGGCGTGTTCGCATTCCAGTTCCCCGCCGCAGTGGCGGTCTACTGGGGCATCAGCACGCTGTTTGGGATTGGGCAGCAGCTACTGGTGAATAGAGAGCACTTGAGGGTTTGATCCCTCGTACGCCGTGCTCCGCACGGCTACTCGGGATGACAAACCCTTTTTAAAATAAGACGCGTCCAGGCGCTTTTTCCGTGGTGTCTGTACGCGGAGATAGAGACTTTCAGCTCTTGAGGTCGGCGGAACAAAATTCATTAGCATGAAACGATAATGCCCTTACACATACAACACACATGTCATCCCGAGTAGCCCTCCGGAGGAGGGCGTACGAGGGATCAGGCAACAGTCACCTCCTTACATAAATAAACATCCTGAATCGCATTCAGAATCTCGACCCCCTGCTCCATGGGCTTTTGAAATGCCTTCCGTCCCGAGATCAGTCCCGCTCCTCCCGCGCGTTTATTGATCACCGCGGTCATCACGGCCTGCTGCAGGTCGTTCTCTCCACTCGCGCCGCCACTGTTGATCAGCCCGATGCGGCCCATGTAGCAGTTGGCGACCTGGTAACGCGTCAGATCAATCGGATGATCCGTCGTCAGGTCAGAGTACACACGCTTGTCCGTCTTGCCGTACGAAGACTCCTGTCCCAGTGCGAGGAAGCCGCCGTTATTCTCGGGCAACTTTTGCTTGATGATGTCGGCCTCGATTGTGACGCCCAGATGGTTGGCCTGTCCGCTCAGGTCCGC
>CAZXIO010000025.1:0-12000 GCA_964640805.1 uncultured Candidatus Peribacteria bacterium | reverse complement strand
ATGTCTTGGAGCTTCATAGCGGAAACTGGAAAAGGAAAGTGCGAATACTCTAGCACCTTCGCGGCTTCTTGCCAGAAGGCACGTGCACGACGACACGCGTCACTTCATCGCTTTATCATATTCATCTTTCGCAATAACTCCCGCACCATACAGCCCATTCATGATTGCCTCTTTCACGACTTGCAGACTCGGGGGTTTTTGGAGAGTGACAATCGTGAACTCCGGCAGAATTGCCCGCATCTCGGCAACGATGGCATCTGTGATTGATGATGCAAAGAACACGATTGTCCTCAGATTGCCGATTGCGTCCTTGTACTTCGCTTCTGCCTTCATTTCTTGAATTTTGCGTGCGAATGTCACTGCATTGGGCGCTTTGGCAACACCCGGACCGGCCGGGAAATCATTATCGACAATGGCCAGATCAATGTGTTCCCCGGCAGCTGCAGCTGCTTCTATTTTTTGCACGGCATCAGCCAGATTTACAGCTGTGATCGACTCTTTCATTCCTAGCGCAGGAAGAAGATGCCCCATCATGTCTGTGATCATTGTCTCATCATCCAGATGCAGGCTCCGAACGTCACCCAGCGCAAGCGCCTCCTTTTTTTCACGCAGCCCCGCGACCTGCAATGCAGCCGAACCACTGACTGCAATCAATGCTTCGGGAATTCCCGGCTTCTCATTTTTAGCTTCATTCACATGTGCCGGTTTCATTTCTGCAGGCAGAGATTTGAGTTTGTCGTCACCCGGTGGCATGTTCGGCTCAATCATAGAGAGAGCATAAATCATGACGACATTTGACGCAACACAAAAATATTGTATTGAGCAAATACTCAGAGGAGTGTAAAATACAGTTGTCCTGACAGAAATTGGCAAAGGCTTGCCAATCAGTGACGTTCCTCACAATGGACGAGGATACTATGGGACAACGACGTTCCACTCCGTTGCAAAGGCTTGCGCAGATGATTCTGCTCCTTCGCAACCGCGGTCGTTCGGATGAGGCGATTGATGCCTTCATCCGGACGGTCATCCAATGGGATCTGGCCCGCTTGCGGGCCAAGCATCTCGAGCCAAGCCTCAACTAGGCCTGGCTCTAACCGGCACCTCCCATGGGTGCCGGTCGTTTGATTGTGGTCTGGTTTTTTTGCTCCATTGATGTAAAGATCGCTGCACGTTGCGGGGATTGGCAGCTTAGATGATCTAACTGCTCCGCGGCGAGTTCCTTTCAAGGAGGTACCCTTATGCTCGTTCTCAGCCGAAAGGTGAACGAGTCGATCTACATCAACGATGACATCACTGTCACCGTGGTGGAGATCAGGGGCGACAAAGTCCGTTTGGGCATTGTCGCGCCTAAGGAAGTCCCGGTGCATCGCCAGGAAGTCTACGAAGCGATCCACGGCAAGACCGCGGACGTGGAGATTTCCACCGACGATGAGGCCACCGCCATGCGGCCCAATGAGTAGGTGCTGCCTGGTGTCGACCGGGCTGACCCTTCTCTCACGAGAAGGATCGGCCTGGTTTTTTACATAGACGAGAGTGTTTGCGAGCGTATTCTCTCCCCCTCCAGAGCATCTGCTTTGGAGATCCTGTCGGAGCGCGCGCTGTCAGTTCCCTACCCAGCGCGTTCCATCTCACATCAGGAGAGCTTGCGGGGAATCACTTCTTGGATGCACGACATCCCCCCGTTCAAGCTCTCCTCCTTTTTTGACCTTCGAGAGACGGTCCCGAATCGCTATCCTTCATTCATGTCCCTGCAGCTCTACAACACCTACTCCAAGAAGGAGGAAACATTCACCCCTCTCAAACCTGGAGAAGTGACGATGTATACGTGCGGCCCCACGGTCTACGGCCGCCCGCACATCGGCAACTACTCCTCGTTCCTGATGGCCGATCTGCTGCGGCGCTGGCTGGAGGCGGGCCACGGCTACAAGGTCAAACATGTGAAGAACATCACCGACGTCGGTCACCTGCTCCACGATGCCGATCATGGCGACGACAAAATCCAGAAGCAGGCGGAGAAGGAGAAGATCCATCCGCTCGAGATCGCACGCCGGTATACAGACATGTATCTCGCCGACGAGAAAGAGCTGAACATGATGGAACCCTTCGCACGTCCGCGCGCGAGCGAGTACGTAAAACAAATGCTCGCGATCATCAGGACTCTCTTGGAGAAGGGGAACGCGTACGAGACGGAGGATGGAATTTATTTTTCGGTCGAGTCATTCAAAAAATACGGAATGCTTTCGGGGAACACGCTCGAGAACCTCAGTGCCGGCTCGCGCATCGAAGTCGACGAGAAGAAAAAACATCCCGCCGATTTCGCGCTCTGGAAAAAAACAGTCGGCGATAACGGGCGTCACGTGCTGCGATGGAATTTTTCCGATGGTGAACTCAGTCACTCGGAAGGCGAAGATCCCAAGTCAGGATTTCCAGGATGGCACATCGAGTGTTCGGCGATGAGTTCGTCACTGCTCGGGGAGCAGATCGATCTGCACACCGGTGGCGAAGACAATATTTTCCCGCATCACGAGTGCGAGATCGCGCAGAGCGAATGTGCGAGTGGACATCAATTTGTTCGCTTGTGGCTGCATAAAAGACGCATTGATCTCGGCGACGCGAAGATGTCAAAGAGTCTTGGCAATGTGCTGACGTTGCCCGACATTGCGTCCAAAGGATTCTCTGCGGCCGACCTACGCTACTACCTCCTCTCCGTACACTACCGAACCAACCTGAAGTTCACCGAGAGGGGACTGGAGGATGCACACAAAGCGCGCAAGAAAATTGTTGAGTGGATGCAGGCGGTTAGATCAGGAGAGACGAATGGTCCGATGGGCACCCCACTTCGCCCTTCGGGCTTCGAGGGGCAGGCATGGTCGAATGGTGAAATGGTGAAATTTGGTGAAGCGATGGATAGTGACCTCAATACTCCTGCCGCGCTCGCATCGGTCTTTGAAGTGATGAACGCGTACTATCGCGACGGTACAACGAACAAAAAAGAAATGAGCGACTTTGCGGCCCTCGTTGCGAACACATTCGGATGTTTTGAGCCGGAAGATGCCAACATTCCGGCAAAAGTTTTGAAGCTTGTGGAAGCCAGAAAGCAAGCTCGTGCGACAAAAGATTTTATAGAATCCGATCGCCTGCGCGATCAGATCAAAGCGCTTGGGTATGAAGTGCGCGACAGCGGCGGGGAACAGGCAGTGAGAAAAATGTAACGTTTATTATACTTACCCCATAATCATAAAAAATGTCCAGTTCTCTTTCCATACCGATTTTGCAGCCAAAAAACACTCCGAAGTGGCTTGAGTGTCGATATTTGCAGTCGAAAATGAATTTCAGCACTTCCAAACAGGGAAAAGTCACGTTGAACCAACGAATTGTTTTGTAAAATGTACAGAGAATCGTCCGATGCGTTGCAAAAACTTCACTTCAAATTCCGCACTACGTACGGAAGATACATTTTTGCAACAGCATTTGGATCCCGCTTTTTCTCCGAAAAAAAGCGATTTCCGTACAAAGATTGCAGAGAGAAATGGCAATTATTCATATTGTACCGCCTCCCATAGGCTCTTCTTTCCGGAGCGTCTGTGTAACAGGGGGTCACCGTCCACGTTCTTAGTGCTGCAACCGCTCCTTTGCAGAGCTTGATCGGCTGGAAGACCTTTCGCTAGGATTCCCGCTGATCGCCTCCAGAAGGAGAGCGCGGTCGCTTCTGTTGGATCATTGAAATTTCGGCAACCTGCCTTCCCCCTTAAGGAAGACAGCATTCACATCCCCCGTTTACGGGGTGATCGTGCACCCCCCGGAGATGATCGTATCGCCCGGTCTTTCAGGGCCGTCTCCTCTACACCTTATATAGAGCGATTTATATTCGGGTCGATCTGTTCTTGTGTGTTCTCTTTATATTTAAGGAGGCGAGCGCAACAGCGCTCATACTCACGACACAAGGCCGCAGGTCATCAGTGAAGACGATCTCCATCCAACTCTCATTCAACTTCAATCGGGATGCGCTCTTACGCGCGTCCTTACCGTATTTCTTTTCCTTCCCATTTTATTTATGGACTTATCTCGCTTTAAGAAAGTCCTTGCAGGCGTTTCGACGGCTGCGATCCTGTTCTCGCAACTTGGTGTTGCCACAGTGCTCGCATTCAACGATGTGCCTCGAGGCGTCTGGTACGAGGAGGCCGTTGATGCCCTCACGGCAGACGGAATCCTCGATGAAAACCAGCCGAGCTTCCGCGGTGGCGATCTCGCCAACCGTGCGGAGTTCACCAAGGTTCTCGTCATGATGAACGGGGGTCTGCTTTCCACCGCACCGGCCGTGGCCAGCTTCGACGATGTGAAGCCCAGTGCGTGGTACTACGCCTACATGGAGGAAGCAGGTGCCGAGACGTGGGTGAAAGGTGATGGCAACTGCTACGGCAGCCATCCCTGCTATGCCCGCCCGGGTGCAAACATCAACCGCGCCGAGGCAGCCGCCCTTATCGTTCGCGCCTTCGGGCTCGAGTGGACGGGTGATGCTCCCCAGTTCGTCGATAACGCATCCGGCCAGTGGTACACCGACGCGATTCAGACCGCGGCGGATTACTGCGTTCTGCAGGGTGACGAAAGCACGGGCCGCGTTCGCCCGAGCGACAACATGAACCGCGCCGAAATGGCCGTCATGTTGCACCGCGTTGACCAGGGTCTCACCTACGGTGTGGACTGTGGCAACGTGTCGCCTCCCATGGAGGCCGGCATTTCGAACGTCAACGCAGTTGCGACCAACAAAGTGGAAGTGGCTTTCAACATGGATGTTGACGCCACCACCGCCGAGATGGCCTCTTACTACACAGTCACCGGCGGCACGCCCGCAGTGACAGTGGTTTCCGCCAAAGTGGTCGGAGCCGACACAGTTGAGCTCACGCTCTCCGGCAACCTCGTTTCCGGCACGGAGTACACGCTCACAGTGGACGGCGTCGAGACGGTGGGCGGCGACGCGATCTCTGATTCCGGCATGTTCAACGGTTACACCTCCCTCCCGACGAGCGATGCTACGGTCAGCGTTACGGTTTCTGCAAAGAATCCCGTCGGCGACACCGTTCCCAGGGGCGCGGTGGGCGTAACCATGCTCTCGCTCGATATCACAGCTTCCTGTGACGATTCCGCCGCCATCGAGGATATCACTGTCCTCCACGAGGGTTTCGGTTCCGAGCAGGACTTAAGCGGCATCTACGCCGCAGTAAACGGTGCTCGCCTCAGCCGCAAGCGCACGATCGATTCCAAGGACCAGACGGCCAACGTGCACTTCTCGTCGCCGCTGGACATCGCCCCCTGCAAGACCGTGACGGTCGACCTCGTGGGTGATTTCGCTTCCACGGCCAGTATCTCTGCCAAGCACAATTTGGCAGTGGAACTGCCGTCCGATTTCGAAACGAACGCCAAGAGCGTAACGGGCAACTTCCCGATGCGCGGCGGCACGTTCGACGTGGCAGCCGTTACCAGCGGTCAGGTGACCGTTGAGTACCGCACCGTCACACCGAACGAGGTGAACGTCGGCGACAAAGGCGTCGTCGTCGGTCGCTTCCAGGTGCAGACCAACGCCGTTGAAGACCAGACGATCTACTCCATCACACTGGAGCAGAACGGTTCGGCCAACGATGGCGACGTCACAAACCTCAAGATCCGCCGCAGCGACGGCACGGTGCTTACGGGCACGGTTGCCACCACCTCCGACGGATTTGCGACGTTCATCTTCGATCCTCCCTTCACCGTCCTCGAGGGCGACAAAATCGCGCTCGAAGTGGTGGGTGATATCGTCGGTGGCGCAGCCAACACGCTCATCCTCCAGCTCGAAGAGTCATCCGACCTCTTTGCCGTCGGTTCCCTCTACGGCTACGGCGTGAACGGACAGCTCTACGGTTCCCGCGTCGTGATCAGTTCCACGACGTCCGTGACTACGGTCACGATCGATGCGGGTGAATTCACCGTCGAAATCGACGGTCCCTCGCAGCAGACCTACACGCGCGACCAGAACGATGCAGTTCTCGCCAACGTCCTCTTCACGACGGGCGGAGACAAAATCGACGTTCGCAAGTTGTACGTTGCCATTCAGGGCACCACGTCTTCGGGTCAGTTGCTCAGCAACCACAACCCCTCGACGTCCGATCACATCCACGAAGTTCTTGAGAACGTGTCGCTCCGCGACAAGAACACGGGCCGCGCCATCGACGGCGTGCGCATCACCGACACGACCGGCTTCGGATCGACGACCAGCGTGGGCACCTTCCAGGTGTACCGCTTCGACGACTTCACGATCTTCGGTCAGGCCGCGTACGAACTCCGCGTCGACTTCATCGATAACGGCGCAGGCGCATCGCCCGACAACGGCGATCAGTTCAAGGCGCACATCTGTGGCGAGCCCACGGAAGTGAGCACCGGCACGAACACAACGGGGTGTCTCTTCGGCGGACTCATTACGGGTTCCGCAACGAGCGCCACGGCCAAGTCCTTCCAGATGGAAGTGGAAGGCATCTCCACGGGTGACAACGTCCTCGACGTTCGCCCCCGCGGCATCATCTCCGGCAACGCAATGCGCATTGCCAACGCCAACCTGACGATTGCAGTGAAGGCGCTCAGCACCACGGACACCGCTGTGAAGAACAGCAAGAACGTGAACCTGCTGCGCTTTGAAGCACGCGCCGGCGAGGCCAAGGACGTCTTGCTGACGAAGGCCACCTTCACGGGTGCCATCGCCTCGACCTCCCTGCAGAACGGCCAGAACTACACACTCTGGGCCGACACCGACCAGGACGGAAAGGTCGACACGATCGTCCAGAAAGGTGTGACCTCGCAGAGCAACAAGATCAGCTTCTCCGAACTCTCCGGTGGCGGATTCGTCATCCCGAAGGAGAAGACGATCGTCTTCGAAGTTCACTCCGACATTGCCGCGACGCTCACCACGACCACGCTGCAACTCGCCTTCTCCACGGCCGACTCCGACTACGTCCAGGCCGAACAGGTGGATCGCGGCACGTCACTGACGGGTATCAAGACGAACACCAGCTGCAACAATGGAAGCAGCTGCGACATCGTCGTCACGACAGTCGCCTCCACGTACTTCTCGCTCGTGGCTCAGGGCAACCTGTACGTCACGAAGGACAACACGCCGCTGCGCAACCGCCAGCTCCTCGGCGGCACGCTGGGTGACGCCATTCTCCGCCTGAACTTCCGCGGTGAATTCGAAGCCATCGATGTCACGGACCTTCAATTCAGCTCCTCGGGCAGTCTTGCCTCATCGGTTGATCGCCTGGAACTGTTCAAGGAAGGCGCAACCACGCCGTTCGCTTCGGCAACGGTGGGTGGATGCGGCTCCGATGACGTACTCCACAGCAACCCCCCGGGCAGCACCACGACCACGCAGGCCTTCTGCGCCAAGATGCAGAGCCGCCAGCTCATCGTCCCGAAGGGTTCCGACGCGAAAGTGATCATCCAGCCCAGAATGAAGACGGATGAGAACGGCGCAACTGCGGGCCAGAACCTCAACATCTTCCTCTCCAGGCAGGCTGTTTCGAACAACGCCAACGGTTCCGGCGCAGTGCGCGCCCGCGGCGATCAATCGAGCAACAACCTGACGGCCAACGACGGAGACAGCGTCGTGGAAGGTGAGGTGTACATCGGTTGCAGTGCAGATTGTCTTGCCACCGGTGGCTTCAACGCCCTTACCGTTTCGCTCAACCCGCTTGGCAACCTCAACGTGAGCGTTCTCTCGAAGATCCTCACGATTGCCAACGCCAACCCCGATGCCAACGGCACCAACGTCCCGACGGGTGTCAGCGACATCGGTCAGTTCAAGTTCTCGACTGCCTCGCATGGCAACTCGAAGAACGGCTTGAACAAGGTCATCCTCTCCGGTGCGGTGTTCAACGTGAACGCCACCAACATCGCGATGGACACGGCCACCTTCAGGTTCTACAACAAGGCCAACTCCACGATCACGAAGACCTGTGCGACCCAGTCCACTGCAGGTGTTCTGATTGTAGGCAGCGCCTCGGGTTCCTTCGTCGTCTACTGCGAAGCGCTCCGTGCGAGCAGCGTGAACACGACGATCGACCAGGGTACGGACTCCACGTTCGTGCTCCAGGCCAACATTACGAACAGCAAGGTCAGTTCGACATCCACGTCCACGCTCCAGGTGTCGCTCCAGCAGTTCGATAACATTGGCCGCACGGCGTTCGGTCCCGGCGCGGGAGCCACCACCAGTCACTTGGAATGGGTGGATAACGACTCCGGCACACTCGGAACCGGCACCACGACTCACGCTTCGTTCCTCTGGGTTGAGTACCCCGAGACGACGATCAAGTCGACCAGCTACCAGAGCTAATCGCCTAGTTGAGACACTGAGTCTTCAGGCCTAAACAGCCGGCAATCAGCCCTCCCCTAACCGGGAGGGCTTTTTGCTTTGTGCATGCTTCTCGGTACGCCCGCCTCCGGCGGGCTACTCGAAATGACAGTCCTCACCCCTAACCCCGCCATGAGCGCTGCCCTCAACGATCCTCACCCCAAGCCCCTTTCCTTCCCGCCTTCGCTCTGCGGAGCTACGGACGGGCAGGGCGAGGAGAGGGGAGTATGTAGGATGTTTGTTTAGCCGAGGATCGACCGCTTTATGCTCAGGGCTTTCTTGGTAAATGGTCTCAGTACGATCTCCTGTTCAGCTGGATACTCGACGTAGGTGCCGCCGAATTTTTCTTTAAACGAGGTGATGCCCTGCCAGGGATGGTCAGCTGCGGCGTCGGCCGGGGCAATGCCAAGCAGGTCATAGTTGGTGCATCCTGCGGCCTTGCACAGCTTCATCGCCTCCCATTGGAGCAGGTACGGAGCCATGAGGGCTCTGTGTTCGTACGAGGAGGCTCCGTAGTAGTACAGGCCTGTTCCATTCCAGATCACTCCCATGAGGCCCGCAACGGCCTTCTGCGAGTGCCCTGAGGGGTCAAAGGCCAGGAGGAGGAAACTGCCCGGCTGAGACGTCAGAAAGGCCCTGTAGCGTCCCAGTGAGAGTCTCGTGAACCCGTCCCGCTTCGACGTCTCGCGGACGAGGGCATAGAAAGCCTCGGCGTCATCGGATCGGCTGACGGTGACGCCGTGCTTCTCCGCCACACCGATGTTGTAGCGACCCTTGGGTTTCATCTGGGCCAGCAGTTGATCATCGCTCACGGTCAGATCGAGGATGCGGGTGGCTTGGGCGTGAATATGCCGCTTTGAAGTGACTAGTGGATAGTGAGTAGTGAGAAGGGATGAGCCGGGTGGAGAAAAATACAGAGACATGCATTTCTCGGATTTTGCATCGGCAATGATCCGATCAAGCAAGTTCCCGTCTCCCAAAGGCCCACGAGCGCAGTCCCACGTGCTCAATCCAAAGCTCGTCTTATCGATCATCACCAAAGCCGAGGCGATGATCAGATCATTCTCCTCCGCCACGTAGACCTTCACTTCTTTCCCGATCGCTTCCAGATACTGTTTTCGCTCCGGCGATTGCCACAGATTCCCATGAGGATGCGTACGGACCCACGCGTCATATCGCCCGAGGTCCTCGCCCGATGGAAGAAGCCTGATGTCCATGCAGATAGAATATTGGAGTATTAGAGATTAGAGTATTAGGAAAACATCTCCATTTTCTTCCTAATATTCCAATATTCCAATATTCTAGCCTCCTATGTACACCCTCCCCGCTCTCCCCTACGCCTACGATGCGCTGGAGCCGCATATCGATGCGAAGACGATGGAAATTCATCACACCAAGCACCATCAGGCCTACATAGATAAGGTCAATAAAGCGCTGGAGGGAACCGTCTGGGCAGAGAAGGGGATTGAGGAGGTCATCACGAATCTCGACAAGGTTCCCGAAGACAAGAGAACGGCCGTCCGGAATAACGGCGGAGGTCATTACAACCACAGCCTGTTCTGGACGATGATGTCACCTGAGGGCGGAGGAGAACCGTCGGACGGACTGATGAAGGCAATTGAGGAAGCCTTCGGAACGTTTGAGGAGTTCAAAAAGAAGTTTGAAGAAGCCGCGCAGAACCGGTTCGGATCCGGCTGGTCATGGTTGGTGGTCAACAAAGGTGCGCTGGAGGTCGTGAGCACGGCCAATCAGGATTCACCGCTTACGGACGGCAAAACCCCCATCTTCGGTCTCGACGTGTGGGAGCACGCGTACTACCTCAAGTACCAGAACAAGCGTCCGGATTACTGTAAGGCATTTTGGAGTGTGGTGAATTGGAAGGAAGTGGAGAGGCGGTTTGGGGAGGCTTGATGAAGTCAGCCACCCTGAGCTCGTCGTACTTCGACTGCGCTCAGTACGACCTACACTTCTTGTACTGATATTTTCTGCAAAAGACCCTGAATCGTATTGAAGGGTCGAAGGGTGGAACGTGGTGAACCGGCAGGAGGTCGAAAAATTTTTCGAGGCCGCCGCGCAGTCGCTCGCGCCCACTCATCCGACGCGCCGCCGAGACGGCCGCGCCGTTCCCGCAATACTATAATCACAAAAAATTTTTCGCTGCATGCAATAGAGTTTTCCGCGAGCTCCTGCGCGCTCTTTCACGATCACAGGTGTGCTGAAATGCCACGCAGAGCTCGCTGTGGCGCCCACAGGAACTTCGAGAAATTTTCTTGAGTACTTTCGTGAGTCGTCCGAGGCGTCGCTGTGAAAAAAAACGTTTGACATGCGGGAGCACGCGCATATATTTGGGCATATTATTTTTTCCCAACCTGAAAGACATGGTTCTCTCATCATTAAAGACGCGCCCCCCGCGTATCGCCAAGCGCGTCTTCCGTGCCAAGATCGAACTCGCGGATCGTCCCGCATCATTCAGACCGCCGACAGAGGCGGAGTACAAGACCAGCAATGCCTGGGGTCTGGCCACGGCAGTCGATATCCATGATTGCAATGTGCAGACCATCCGGGACGCCGACGCCATCAAGGCCTTTACCAAAGAGCTCTGCAAGAGGTTAGGTGTGAAAATGTTCGGCGAGACCGTCGTTGTCGACTTCGGAGCCGACCCCAAAGTGAGTGGCTTCTCCCTCGTCCAGTTGATCGAGACGTCGCTTGTGTCCGGCCACTTCGGAAACGGAGACACGAACTACGTGTATCTCGACGTATTTAGCTGCAAATACTACGACCCGCAAAAAATCATCGATTACGCGTTGGAATTCTTCGAGGGCACAACGCACAACGCCCACTGCATGCTTCGCGGCTGCGAGAACTTCCCGAACGAGTACCGGGAGGATTTTGCCAAGCGCAACATCGTTCTGCAGGAATTGTGTCCTCGTGTCCCCGCACTGGCTTAAAGAGGTGGAGACGATCGAATCGTTATCGGCAAGGATGCGTATCCCCTTCGGGGGGCGCATCCTTTTGCTTGGGTACGGCGGCGTCTCCCAGTGCACGCTACCGCTGCTGCTCCGGCACATCGACATGCCCCGCGACCGCATCACTGTCATGGACATGGTCGATTACCGCTCCTCGCCGATCATCGCGCCGTTCCTCAAGGAGGGCGTCAAATTCGTCCGGGAGCACATCGTGCGCGACAAGTACCAGGAACAACTGAAGAAGTACGTAGGTGCCGGAGATATCCTGATCGACCTTGCCTGGAACATGGCCTGCACCGACCTGCTGCGGTGGTGCCACGACAACGAGGTGATGTATATCAACACCTCCGTGGAGCTTTGGGATCCCTACGAAGACTTCGAGCACAAGCTCACGACGGACAGGACGCTCTACGTCCGCCACATGGCCATCCGCAAGATGATGAAGGAATGGGGAGACAAGCCCTGCGTCACGGCTGTCCTGGAGCACGGTGCCAACCCGGGCCTCGTCTCGCACTTCACCAAGCGCGCGCTCATCGACATTGCCAAGAAGATCATCGCGGAGAAGCCCAAGGACCCCCGTTGCCCCGCACTGCAGTCCCTCATGGCCGAGGGGGCCTTTAACAAGCTCTCGCACCAACTGGGGGTCAAGGTGATCCA
>CAZXIO010000024.1:14351-16908 GCA_964640805.1 uncultured Candidatus Peribacteria bacterium | reverse complement strand
CGGCCATACTGAGGGGAATGGACAGACGGGATCACACGGAGCGTTTGCTCGATGCGGCGTCTTTGCATGAAGTATTTCCACAGGGGCAAGCGCAGGAATCAGATCAATAGACAGTTTCAAGATAACAACGCTCGCAGTAAATGATCTCGGGGCAATCAATTGGGAATGATGTTTCGATGTCCTTCTCACACTTCCCGCACGTCCCAGCGCGGAGACGCGGCGGATTTTTCATATGGAACCGCGCGAGGTGGCGGCAATCGGGGCACTGGGACGGGACAGGGATACTGTGCTCGCGGTAGAAGGCCAATTCCTGCGCCACGATCTTGTAATTCTTTTTGCATGTCTCGCAACGAAGCGTCTGCTGCGTGACGTCATCTTGCACGGTCGTGATGGTATCGGGGACTGTATAGATCTGCTCTTTGCCGGAACGCGGCTCATCTTCCCGCCAGCGGTAGCCGAGTTTCTTCGCCGCCTGTTCGGTGAGCGGAAAGTACTCGTGTGCGACCGTCTCGTTGTAGGCGAATGGAGAAAGTGATGCAGGGAAGAATTCTCCATACTCCTTGGTCCTTTTCATATGCGCGATGATCTTCACAGCGAGCACCTCGTACTCTTCTTTCGAGTACTGCTTATTAAAGATGCAATACTCCGATCTCCGCAGCCCCACGCAACCGAAAAGATGTTTGCAGGAGGTGAGAAAGTACGAGTACCGGATGTGCTGTGAGTCGGACGCGCGAAGGGAACACTGCACATCGAATGAGCCCGAAGATGCGGTCGTCTCGTACATCAGCTCGCTGTCGCGGCCACCGCTGTATTCATCCATCGCATCGCTGTGCAGTTTCACGTCCCACAGGTAGCGCCCGTCGCGGCAGCCCTGCACGCCGAAGCATGCATGACAATGCTTGGATTCGAGGATGTTGTCGCCCGTCACGTCTTCGGAGCTGCTGATCATGAGTGCGCGTCTGATCGCCTTTTTGCGGATGTCTTCGTACATCTTCTTCGCCAGCGTCACCATCTTCCGTGAGCTGAAATTGAATTCTTTGAGCTTCGCATCGTAGGCCTCTTTCGTGAGCTGTTCATTGAGGAAACAGTGGCGCTTGCTCCGAAGATTGCAGCACATGAAACAATCAAGACAGTTGCGGCAGTCGAGAAGGAATGCCGACGAGGCGCAGTCGATGCAGAAAAATAGGTATCTGCTCTGCTGACACTTCACGCATTCCACGCACTCGTACAGGTGCTCGCACTTGGTGACCTGCGTACAGTCGACGCAGTCCGACGATTTGTTGCCGCGGTACGTGTACATCAGATTCTGCGACTGATGCGTGCGCATGCAGAGGTAACAATTTTGGCACGCGCGCATGTCGTTGTTGAATTCGCAGTTCTCGGAAAGCTCAACACGGAGCGAAGGTAAGGGGACCGCGAGGGTGAGTTCTTTGAATTGTTCGAAGAACGGCCTGTTGAAGTCAAAAGGGCGCCCGTAGGCGAACGGATCGAATTTGTCGCTGTACCAATGGTTCTTCTCGCACACCGTATAGGGGCTCCCGGCCGGAAAGACGGAGATGATGTCCTGGCCGGTGACGTCGCATTTTCTGCGATGCAAGTGGCGTTCATTGCGAAAACTCATCCGCCTCTGCTGCCGGCATTCGGGGCAGAGGGTGGGCGGGGGAAACGGATACGGAACATCGCCGATCACGGGTGAGAGCTTTTTGAGCAATGCGAGATCGTCGGGGAGGACCGTGAAGGATGTGCCGCAGTGGAGGCAGGAGGGCATTGTGATCAGTATACCGAACGCCATGCTTGCTGATACTCATTGATTCCTCGTACGCCCGCCTCCAGCGGGCTACTCGGAATGACAAACCCTTTATAAAACAACGGCCTCAAGGTGTTCGCCTTGTGAACGCTGTACGCCGTCATTCGCGAACTCGAAAAAGGCTCCGCGCATAACCTCGAGGCGCCTACATATACAACACACATGTCATCCCGAGTAGTTCGTGGCGCCCGCCTGCCGGACGGGCAGGGAGCCGGGAACGTACGAGGGATCAATTCACTGCTTGCTGATAGCATTCCTCGCCCACCTTCGCCATCGGGCTACGGTGGGCTTCGCTTCCCCGGTAGAAGTCATTACAAAATCTAATCAGGATACAATTTCAAGATAGCAACGCTCGCAATACACGATCTCGGGCCTCTCCGGCGCATACGTCGTCTTGATCGCTTTGTTGCATTTCCCGCACGTACGCTCCCAAATGTGACGCGGATTACGGAGCGCATGGCGCGCGGCATGGCGCACGTCGAAGTGACGACGTGGAATCGGGATTCCCATTCTGCGGTAAAAATTGAGTTCGAGCTGCTGGATGCGGAACGGGCGCTTCGTGACCTCGCACTTGATCGCCCAATTCAAAATATCATCCGGCACGTCGGTGATGGACGCGGGAAGCGCGGACGCATCAATCACCTTCTTCACCTGCGGCGGATCATCCACTTGATCGCGCCACTGCCATCCTTTCGCAAGCACTTGCTCCTTCGTGAGCGGATAGTAATCCTGCGCAACGGTCTCGTTATA
>CAZXIO010000024.1:0-14251 GCA_964640805.1 uncultured Candidatus Peribacteria bacterium | reverse complement strand
CAAGCACTTGCTCCTTCGTGAGCGGATAGTAATCCTGCGCAACGGTCTCGTTATACGCAAAGGCGGAGACATGCGGCGGAAAGAACTGCGCCCACTCATGCCCCGCGAAGCTCCCGTCCGCGGAGCGAAGTGGGGTCTCCTGCATCTTCTCGATGATCTTCGGCACGAGCGCTTCGTATTCCTCTTTCGAGTATTGCTTGTTCAGGATGCAATGAGAATGCTTCTTGAGACCAACGCATCCAAGTGAGTCCATGGCCCCCATCATGCTGAACATGCTGTGATACACGTTGCTTGCGCCTACGCCGACATAAAAACAGCCGATCAGGTTTTGCGCTCCCGCGCCGATGTATGCGCAGTTATAGGCAAGCGACATGTGATCGCCCCACGCGTCGATGTCGTACACATCGTTGCCGCCCATCATGCAGTTGGTGCAGTAGCGGCTGTCACGCAGGCCCATGCAATCGAAACAGTCGAACGTATCTTTGCATTCCAGCACATTATCACCCGTCACATTCTCGTTCATGAGTCCGCGCATAGCTCGCCGGGGCTGCGTGAGGAAAAATGCTTCGCAAAGCTTACGGAGAGATTCAACTCCTGCATGCGTATCGAGTTTGACTTCCGCCTTTCTGCGCTTAAATTCCTCTTTCGTGACGGGCTTGTTGAAGATGTGGTACTCCTTCTGGCGCAAGTTGACGCAACCGATGCAATTCTTGCAACTGACGCAATCCATGAGGAACCATGATGATGACGAGTTGGTGCAGAAGCGGGAGTACATCAACTCGAAACAATTTTGGCAATGAATGCACTCATAGCAGTGCTGGCATTCCTTGAGGAACAAGAAGTCGCAGCAATCTTTGATGAGCCCATAAAGTTCGCCGTAGTAGGAATCCTCCGCCTGCTCGCCGTCGAAGATCAGATAACAGTTTTTCAGACGGTAGCCGTTGTGGATGTACTCGCTATTGATGTTTTCACCGAGGGTGAGGATGCCCATTTTCGGAAATGCCTTCCACATGTCGTGAAACTGCTCGAAGAACGGACGATTGAGATCATAGGCGCGTCCAAACGAAAGCACATCCCACCCATCACCGTACCAGCATGCCGGGCAGTACACGGGCGTTTCTTTATCCGTGGAATACACCGAGATCATGGCCTTCTTGCACATGTCGCAGTGCCGTGAGTAGAGATTGCGCTCGTTACGCTGCGCCAGGCGGCGCTGCTGGCGGCAGTCGTAGCAAAGCGTGGGCACGGGCGGATATTGCTTGCCATTGAATGTGGGCGCGATTTTTTGGTAGAACGCGGACTCCTGATCCGTCACTTCAAATGCCGCATTACATTGAGTGCACTGATGCATAAGACGGACAGTCTAGCGCAGGCCAATGAAGGTTGTCATGGTGAGCTTGCGAACCAGACAACCGGAATTTGTCGCCCTTCGCAAGCTCAGGGTGACAAATCTGTTGCTTTGTATGCATCTGGTAACATAGAAGGAAATGATTTTGAGCGCATTCTTCTTCCTGCTCTATATCGCGGTTGCCATCGCAATCGGCGTCATGGCATCAAGGAAGGAGACCGAGGAAGGATTCATGATCGCCGATAGAAAAGTGCACGGCATGCGACTGGCAGCCACGCTCAGCGCCGGGTTCTTCGATGGCTCTTCCCTCGCCATCTACCTCGCCTACGTGTACCAATTCGGACTTTCCGCCATTTGGCTCTTCATCGGTTTTGGCGTGGGTTTTCTGGTCCTCCGTGCTTTCGCCCGCCGCATCAAAGAGAAGGCGGACGCGCTGCATGCGTACTCGATGTCCGAATATTTTTCGCATGTGATCGGGAAAAAGAGCGGCTACCTGTTTTCGGTGATCTTGATCCTCGCCTTCTTCCTCTTCCTCGTCATCAACTTGATCGTCAGCGGCAAAGTGCTCTCGATGATTTTCCCGATCCCCTACCCGTTCGCGGTGTGCATCGGCGGCGCGATCATCCTCACCTACCTACTGCTCGCGGGATTCAAGGCCGTGGTGAGCACCGACGTGTTCCAGCTGCTCATCATGCTGATCTTGAGTGTTTCAGTCGGCGTGTATCTGCTGGGGCATGCACCGATCGCGGCGGCGGATATCAATCTGACGGGACTCGGCGCCGGGAATATCGTGAGCTTCCTCATCATCGGCATTTTGACGGCCATCGTTGGCCCCGACATCTGGCAGAGGATGTTTGCAGCGCGCGATGTGCCTACTCTACGCAAAGGCCTCACATACGCCGCGGCGATCCTGCCGCTTGTCGCGCTGATCGTGAGCGTGATCGGGCTCGCGACGAAGCAGATGTTCCCGCACATTGTCCCCGAAGATGCACTCGTCACCGGAGTTTCTCAGATGCTGCCACCCGGATTAAAAGAATTCGGCATGGTGCTGCTCTACGCCGTCTCGCTCTCGTCATCGGACACGACCACATTCGTTGTCTCATCAATCTTCACGCGTGATCTCCAGAATTCGTCGCGGCGCTTCAGTGCGCAATCGATGAGGACACTCACGCGGTTCTTCATGATTGCGTTCGTCGTGCTTGGGATTCTGCTCGGAATCTTCTATCAAGACATCCTGACGATTGCGCTGTCGCTCGTCGGCATGGGCATCGCCCTCTGCCCCGCCATCTTCGGATCGTTTTATTGGAAGCTCGATGACCGCGCCGTGGCAGCAAGCCTGATATTGGCTTTGGCGAGCGTTTTGATCCTGTTCGTGATGCATGCGCTCACACCCGAGACGTCGCTCATATCGCTACCTGTGTCGCTGATTGCACTGCTGATTTTGCAGCCGGTGATGAGGTGGAGGACAAAGATGATTTGACGCGCTGATGCTCGACAATTCCTCGTACGCTCCCAGTTCCCTGCCCGTCCGTTAGGCGGACGGCACAATCCCTCGTACGCCCGCGTCTCCGACGCGGGCTACTCGGGATGACAAACCCTTTACAAAAACAAAGGCCTCAAAATGTTCTCTCTGTGGACGTTGTACGCCGTTCTTTCGCGCACTCAGCAAAGGCTCCACGCACCACGTCGAGGCGCTTACATATACAACACACATGTCATCCCGAGTAGCTCGTCGCGGAGCGACGAGCGTACGAGGGACATCAAAAAGCGGGTGCCGAGACGAAACTCGGCACCCTGCTGAGGACTTACTTGACGGCAACTCCTTTGATGAGCGCCCGGATCGGCATTTTTTCTTCCGTGTCGATCCAAAACGTAACGCTTACATCGAAGAAGCCTTCGTGCTCTCCGATCGTGAGTTCCCCATCCAATGTCGTTGTACCGGTGGGGAGCTCGAATGGTCCCTCATGACTCACACTGAGCCTAGAGTTTATGCCTCAGCAATGACCGATGCTGACAACGGTGCGGGGTTCACCGCTATTGGTGATGACGAACTTAACCGGGAATTTATCGCCCGGCTTTCCCTCCAACTCAATGAGCATCGGTGAAACCGTTACGGTTTCTCGATTCACATATGAGCGGATAGAAAAATATATCACCACCAGACACAAGGCTACTACGACGACTGCGATGCGTTTTTTCATGTAAGTACTCCAGAAAGTGAGATTGTCGTTTTTGTAAGACAAGCGCACTGCGTACCGGGATGCGCACCGTGCTTGCCTCACTGTAATCCTCAGCCGATGCTCTGAAAGAACATCCACTCCATGAAACGCCTGCGCACGGGGAATGTCAAAATTTCTATACCCCTCAAAATCGTTTTTCCACCGTCCCAAGATAACACTCCTCACCCATTCGACTCGCTTCACTCGCTCAGGGCGAATCCCATTCTTTCTGGCAAGCTGGTGACATTAATTCACACAAGCGAGGTAACAGGATTCGCAATACACAATCTCTCCTCGGGAGCCTGAGGGCTCCTCGGAGCCTCGAACGGCCGACCGTTCCGGCGCATACCCCGTCCTGATCCCCTTCTTACACTTCATACACTCCCGATCCCAAAGCTTGCGCGGCGTCCTGAGAGCCATCCTTCGGCGAAACCGCTCGTCGGGATGCAGGTGCGGGAGAGGGACACGCACGCGGCGATAGAAATCCAATTCTTGTTTGATGATTCTGAATGATTTGCCCGTGACTGCGCACTTGATGGCCCAGTTGAGGACGTCGTCGGGAATGTCATCAATCGAATCGGGAAGTTGAGAGGCCGGAATCGTTCTTTCGCTTGCTTGCTGCGGGGCTTCGTACTCACTCCACTGCCAACCTCGTGATTTGACCTCCGCTTCGGTCATTGGAAAATATTCCTGCGCGACGGTCTCGTTGTATCCGAACGGTGAATACTGCCCGGGAAAATGATTTCCCCATTCACACTCCTGCGACTCGTCCCGCGTAGCGCTCGGCGCGGAGTGGGAAGCTCCCGAGGAGCGAAGTGGGGTCCGCATGTGATCGATGATCTTGGGTACGAGCGCCTCGTACTCTTCTTTCGTGTACTGCTTGTTCAGGATGCAGTAGCTCCCATGATTGAGTGAAATACATCCGAAAAGATTTTTGGAATAGTTGCAGTGCGAACAGAAGAGCGCGTTGCCCAAGTCGTCGAACTTCTTGCTGAACGCGACCTGGACTGAATGCCCGCTGCCCTCTATGGAGTACGAGAAATCATTATAGGCCGTCTCGGTGAGGTCCTGGCAATTGCGCGCGTACCACGCATCCTGGCAGTGGTGCACATGTTCCGAGTCGCGGCAATTGTAACAATCTTGCGCATCCTGCACGCCGATCATGTAGTTGCCCACGGAATCGAAGATGTTGTTTCCCTCGTAATATTTGTGCGGGAATGCCTTAAAGAATTCCGCAGCAAGTTTTGTGTTCTCTGCGCACGCGCTACGGCGATCCAATCCGAATTCTTTGAGCTTCCGTTCATAGTCTTCTTCCGTGTGTTCTTTGTTCCAGATGAAGTACTTCTTGTTACGGAGGTTGACGCACCCGAAGCACGACTCGCATCCGATACAGTTGCGGGAAAAATGAACCGAGGAACAATTTTCCAGATTCTGCGAGAACGTGCAGCCGTAGCAATTCTTGCCATTGAGAACTTCGTAACAGAGTTCGCCTTTCTCCAGATACTGGCAGTCGCAGCAATTGACGCAGAATCCGTTCCACATGCCGTGTAGGCAATCCCTGCAACGGTCACTGCAGAAGATGAGGTAGCAATCTTTGTTGTTCTGGGATTGGTTCGTGAACTCGCAGTTCTCGCTGCCTTGATTATTCATCGCGATCTGCGGAACGACTTTGTAGAGCTCCGCGAACTGCTCGAAGAATGGACGACTGAAATCGAACTCGCGACCATAGGAGCGCGGATCCCACGCGTCGCTCCACCAGTATTTCTGTTCGTAGACCGGCGGCCACGATTTGTCGGGCGAGTAGATGGCAACGATCTGTTTCCCGGTCGCCGCGCACTTCGTCTTGAACAAATTCCGCTCGTTCCTCCATCGCAAGCGGTTCTGGTAGCGGCAAGCGGGACAAAGTGTTGGCGATGGGATGAGCTCCTTCTTCCCATTGAAGATAGGGCTCGCGTCTTCCAGAAATTTCACATCCGCGTCCGTGACCGTGAAGGGTTGCTTGCACCAGGGGTTTAGGCAGGTTTGCTGCATAGGAGAATTATACTCTTTGAGCTATGCAACTTTCTGTAGTTCCAACTCCATCTTCACAATCAAATGACTGTATTCATTGATGAATAGCGCAAGCATCCATTCGTCCATTTCATTCTGCTCTTGTGCATTCGAGTGCTGTTGCTTGCCGAAAAACAAATGAAACACTTCCTGAAAAGCCCGAAACTCTTTCGTATGCTGAACAGAGTCAGGTAGGCGCTGAATTGCAATACCACGCATCAGCGCCATGGCATTCACGATCCGATCCACGATAGAATCCTGCGGTGTGCCGCAATATTTTGCATGCGCTTTATCGCGAATGATGCCGAACATGGCATCAACGCGGGCAGTGAGTTCCACTTTCCCGATTGATGTCTTTGGGACTGGCAATACGTCGTACTCCGCATGCAACGTACCGCCCGGGGACCTCAGCAATCCGCCGATGTGCGACACAAGCGTGCTGAATTCTTTTTGAAGATCGCGAATACAAGTCACTCCAAATTCAGAATCGCTCGTGCCCTTGGCACTCATGCGCCGCTCAAGCATCGTAAGAAACTCATCCATACGACTTTGCACGGCTGCAAACGCTTGGCAATTCGTTCCGGATGCAGGAGCGAAACGGAGAATAATTTCGCGGCAGGATGTTTTGCATGTTTCTATCATGCTTGCGACTCGCATCATTTTCTCCGGCTCCATGCCGACGGTACGCATTAGACGCTGCTCTGCCCGGTCGAATGCGTGATCTTTGAGGAAATGAAGGGTGAAGTTCGTGATTGACTTGTTTGTCGAAGTGGATGACATGTTGATATAGTATTACAATTTCTATTTATGTCAAATCTGCCCGATGAATTTTCAATACACCTCCTTCAAATAGCACTCCTCGCCCATTCGACTCGCTACGCTCGCTCCCGCCTTCGCTTGCAAGCTTCGGACGGGCAGGCAGGGCGAATCCCGATAGAGAATCGGACCAGCGAGATATTAATATACCATGGCAAGGTAACAGGATTCGCACCAAATCATCTCGGGTCTCTCCGGCGAACCTGCCGGCCGTAGCGCTGATCAATACACCGTTTTGAGGTAACACTCATCACAAAAGATAATTTCAGGGCGCGAAGGCTGGAAGCTCGTCTGGACCTCCTTCCCGCACTTCGCGCACTGTCTGGCCCAAAGTTTGTATGGAGTACGTTGTGCCATGCGCCTCCGGTGGCGCTCCTCTGGATGCAAGTGTGGGAGCGGGAGACCTTCTTTCCGATAAAAATCCAATTCCTGCTTGATGATGCGGAAGGGCTTCTTCGTCGCTTCGCACTCGATGGCCATGTCCAAGATGCCATCTGTCACATCAGTGATCGTTGCCGGCAGATCTTTGGCGTGAATGACTTTTGAAACTTGCGGCGGGTCCCCCGTCACGTCTTTCCATTTCCAACCTTTGGCCAACACTTCCTCTTTGCTGAGGGGAAAATGTTCATGCGCGAGGGTTTCGTTGTAGCAGAAGGGCGAAACGGTGACGGGGAAGAACTCACCCCACTCTTGCCCCGCGACCTGTCCGCCGTAGCCCGATGGCGAAGGTGGAAGCTTCCCGTCCGCGGAGCGAAGTGGGGTTTTCATATGCTCGATGAGCTTTGGCAGGAGCGCGAAATACTCCTGCTCCGTGTACTGCCTGTTCAAGATGCAGAATTTTTTATGGCGGAGCCCGATGCATCCAAAACAATGCGAATTGAAATCCATATTCTCGCTGTAGTACACGTGCTCGCAATTCCCAACGAAGCTGTCTCCCATGCAACGGTGCGTGCCGTTCGCAGTGGCGTGCATTTCGTACAGAACTTCGGCATTTTTCCCGGCGCTGCTGCAATCCATCATGTCTTTGCACTTCCAGCCGCATGCCTGGCAGTGGCGGCAATCTTCGGCGCCGAGCTGAATGGCGAAGCAGTCTGTGCAGTTTTTCGCCTGATCGATGTAATCCCCCGAACAATTTTCGGCCTGCGTGATGCGCGCGTAGGGCGTCGGGAGCGTGACCCTCCATACATCGAATGTTTTTCTCTCGTTCACCAACCCTCCATCCAGCAACTCTTTTCGTTTGGCCTCGAATTCCTCTTTAGTGACGGGTTTGTTGTAGATGTGGTATTCCTTGTTGCGCAGATTCTTGCAACAGATGCAATTTGTGCAGTTGCGGCAGTCTTCGAGAAGGAGTGAATCGCGGCAATTGTTGCAATCGTGACAGTAGAAACAATGATAACACTTGTTGCAATCGACACACTCATAGAGCAGTTCCGTACCCACGCAGAAAAAACAATCGATGCAGTTCTTCGCCATCACCGTCCATGCGCTGCAGTAGACGTCTTCGCAAATGAAGCACGAGAACGCAAGGTAGCAATTCTTGTTGTTCATCCCGAAGGCCGTGTAATCGCTGTTCTCCGCGAGTCCGTCCTGGTGCATTCCCCTGCGCGGCACGCGGTGCATGAGCGCGTCGAACTGATCAAAGAACGGTTTTAAAAAATCAAAGTCCGTTCCGTAGCTCATCGGATCCCAGGCGTCGCCCGACCACGCGGCTTCGGAGTAGACGGTGTAGGGCTTATCGGGTGAATACAAACTGATCATCGGTTTCCCCGTGAGCGCACACGTGCGGCGGTAGAGCTTGTTCTCGTTACGCATTGCGAAACGACGCTGGAACCTGCAAGACGGACAAAGAGTCGGGGGAGGCAGTGCGTAGGTGACGCCGTTGATTTCGGGGGAGAGCTTCTTCAAAAATTGAAGATCGTCCTCCGTGACGTCGAAGCTTGAGCCGCAATTGGCACACTTCTTGTCCATGGAAAGCACTCTACCCCGCGTCCTGACTCGGCTACAGCAAAGAAACGAGTATAATTGCGGGTATGCAGAATTATCGAAGGAGAAACATCTGGCTCTGGTCGTTCTACGATTTTGCGAACTCGTTGGCGCTCATAAACGTGTCGCTCTACTTCGGTCCGTGGTTCATCGCCGAACACGGGAAGTCGGATGTATGGATCACGGTCTCCGTGGCGCTGACGACGATTTTGATGCTGGCGATCCTGCCCGCGCTCGGGCATCTGTCCGATAAAATTGGCCGCCGCATGCCATTCCTGGCCGTCTGCACGATTCTCTCAGTTCTTTCTCTGCTCGCACTTGGTCTCGTGGGCTCGAGTGTCCAGAACTGGACGCTCCCAGTGACGATACTGATCTTCGCGCTCTACTCGCTCTTCAACCTCTTCTATCTTTCGTGCTTCACGTTCTACGATTCGCTCCTCCGCTCTCTGCAGCAGCAGGGGAAGTCACTTGAGGGACTCTCGGGTCTGGGGATGGGCATCGGCCAAATTGGAAATGTGGTGGGGCTCTTCGCGGCGCTGCCACTTGCGAAGGGAAACCTCACGCTCTTCGGCCTCGGCGGCAGGCCAGCGATCTTCATTCTTGCGCCATTTCTGTTTCTCATCACCTCGCTCCCCGTCTTCATCTTCTACAAAGAAGAGCGCGCGCACGTATCGGGGACCGAAAAACTCGGCAGGACATGGAAGGAGACGTACCGCGATCTGCGCCACATCCGGCGCTACCCCGGCGTGCTTCCCTATCTGCTCACCTACGCCCTCTTCGCCGATGCGCTCCTGACGCTTCAGCTCTTCGCCTCGTTCTATTTGGAACGCGTGGGGCACATGGACGATGCAAAGAAGACGATGACTTTCCTCTTCGCGATGATCTTCGGGCTTATCGGATCGTTCGCGAGCCCGCTCCTCGTGCGCATGTTCGGGAGCAGGAAGCGGGCGATCAGCGCCTGCATCGCACTGTGGGCAGCGGCTCTCGTGATCATCGCCTTCGCCACCCATCCACTGCTCTTCGGTGCCATGATCACCCTCAATGGCTTTAGTTACGGAGCGCTCTTCTCGCTTTCACGAGCGTTCTTCGCCGCTCTGATTCCGGAGGACAAACAGGCCCAGATGTTCAGCGTGTATTCGGTGTTTGAGCGAACGGCATCGGTGGCGGGACCCATCGTCTGGAGCGCGACGGCCTTCGCATTTATGTCATTCGGAGACGACCGGTACCGCTTCTCGGTAATTGCGTTGGCGATCCTCGTGGGCATCAGCTTTGTGATTTTTCAGTATGTGCGGGAGTCCACAGAGAGCCGATAGTGAATTCCCTCACGCCACCGTCCCCGGCGCAATCCGAAGTCCTTTCAGCTTCTCCCGCCGCACCGAATATTCCGCTCCGCTTTCGAGGTGCAGAGCCCCCATTTCCACCAGTTGCCAGAGGGTCTTTTCGGCAACCTGTTCGATGATAGGTCGAGCAGCCAACTCCAGCTTCAAAACGACTGCGCGATCTGTATCCTCATCAACAACGATATTCGATGCCCACGTGCTATTCGCAGTGGATAAAACATGCACCTTGCTCACATGTTGATATCCCTTCTTTCCGTCGGACAACCGAAACAGTTTTTCCATTTTCTCGCGGAAAATCCTGAAACCGTATTCTGTTTCTCTTTCACCGTCTAACTTCTTATCTAGCTCAAGACCAGAGGTGGTGACGTCGAAGAACATGGCCCCTTTGTTCCCATTCATAAACACCATTGCATCGATCTCTTTCGAATACAGTATGTCTCCGGTATGCCACCCTTTCCGGAAAATTCTGCCATTTGTAGGCGGTATGGGATTCAGCTCAAAACCATTACCGAGAGGGATAGCCTTCTCGTTGCCCACCCATTCAGGCATCGAAACTCCTGAATGGGGACCAAAACGCCGGATCATGTCGCGCACCCAATTGGAAAGACAAAATTCCGCACTCTGCCCGCGAATTTTTTTGAGCACCGCGTCATGAAACAACACCGTTCTGTAGTGTAATTGCTCCCTGTAAAGCACGCGCGCGGAATGATGCAGGTGCAAATGCCAGTCCTGTTCCGTCACTTGTTGCAACGGGTCGATTTTCCATGCACGTTGTATGCAGCTGATGAAAAAATCCCGAAGTGCCGTCACAAAAATCGCCGGCGTGTGCAATTCCTTCGCCGTGAGAGCAACTTCTTCTCCTCGCCTTTCCGTATAGGACGGCTCACGCTTATACATGGGAAGAGGCGTACGACCATAGTGAAACAGATTCGAGGTGTTCTCTTCAGGCAGAACCATGTCGTCATGAATGGCATTATGCATTGACATAGAATGATAGTTCATCATTACATACTAAATACAAAAGTCAATTTTTTTGACCGCTGTGTCGATTCTCTATAGGGGATGTGTTTCACCGATTCGGATCAATGCACCGCACCGGGCACTCATTCCAACACTGTTGCTGCTTGGATGTCAGCGATTGTGCCCTCAGATGGAAGAGACCCATGATCGCCGCAGCCACACTCGAGATACAGCCCGTCACGACGGCGGTGCTCGCGCAGAGTATCAACCTATGATTCTGCCCTTCTGTGCCAAAATGAAGAGCAAGAACGGCATTCATGGCGGCGAGAATGCCAAACCCAATAAAAGACACCTTAAAATTCTTCTTCGTCATTACGGCCCTACGGCGCGACTCATCCAATGCCAAGCCGGAGTAAAATGCTTTTTCCATATCAGGATGCTCGTCCAGCACGTCCGCAATCGCCCAACGAAGTTGATCGCAGTAGTCGGCATGGATCGGCGGAAGTTTTTTCCCTTCAACAAAGAAGAGCCGCCACAGGGACTCTCCATTTGCCCGGGCGAATTCCGCTTCCTCCTCATATCCGCATTCTTCCAACCATTGCGCGTATTTCTCGACTGTTTCCGTCGTCGGCTCGCGGAAGGCGGCGTGCAACAATTGGCACCCGCGCAAAAAAGTGTCGCCGAGCTGCAGCTCCTTTGCGACCACTTCGGCAGCGGCATCATCTCCTGTTTTCCACAGGTTCGCCATCATCTTCTTTTGCCGGCCTCGGTATGCCTCCGGTCCGCACTCTTCGAGTGCCTGTTCCTGCCCGTACTCCAGCAGATTGATCATTGGAAAGATTGAAAGAGAAGGTCGCCGATTGTCCCTCTCCATCGCACAAAAATCAACGAAGTCGGCATTGATCACGAGGGAATGGCATAGAGACGTGTAGAATCCACGCATGGAAAAAATCATCCGCAGCATCTGTTGTTTCATCCGCACGCCCGATCGACGTGCCACCAAGCGCCTGAATGATCTCAGCAGTCGATTTTCGGAGCATGACTACCTGGTGCAAACCAAACGGCTGTGTGCGCCCGTGAGCATCGCGGACTTGGATAGGATCACCGAGGACCGTCCGCAGTTCATGTCGGTCGGGTCACTGACCTATGATAAGGCGGTTGATCAATTTCCCGCATTCTTCGCATCGAAGAACTTGTCCTTCAATGTAGATCTGACGGGGACGACGCTCGAGCGCAAGCACGCCGATCTCCTCTTCACGATCATCGGTCGCGAACCGCGCAAAACTTTCAACTTCGCCTACGTCTTCGGCAACGTACCATCGAGCCCCTACTTCCCGTCCGCAGCGTATGAACGCGACGGATTTTCCATCGGCCTCCAGAGCACGAACTTGGCCGAGGGATGCAAAACTCTCGATGAATGGCTCGGTCGTATGCGCGAGACGTGGGACGAGATCATGACACTCTGCAAATCAGATTCTGACTTCCTCGGCATCGATTCGTCCGTCGCTCCCCTCTTCAATGACGACGGCAGCTTGATCCAATTCATACGCCGTCTCGGCCTCTTGTTCCCCGAAACCGTGACAACAGATTTCTACGTGACGATCACGAAATTTTTGAAAGAGCACAATCCCAAACCCGTCGGGCTGTGCGGTTTGATGTTTCCATGTCTGGAAGATTTCGCACTGGCCGAAGAATATGACAACGGCGAATTCACGATCGAGCGCAATCTGTTCCTCTCGCTCCACTCGGGCCTCGGCATCGATACGTACCCGATCGGCGTGGATGAGAAGCCTGAGCGTGTCTTGGAGATTTTGAAGCTGGTCCAAGCACTCTCGAAGAAACACAGTAAGCCCCTCTCGGTCCGCTTCGTCTCGGACGGCAAAACCAAGATCGGGAAGAAGACGAGCGTGGATTCGCCCTATCTGACGGACGTGAGGGTGAGGGGGTTGTAGATTGTAAAATGAGTTTACTTTTTCATCCTGGCCCGATTTCAACGTTTCCAATCCGACGTCCAAAAGAAAAAACGTATTTCCCGAGTTTTGCCGCAAAACCTTTCCCATGCCCCGTGGCTGCAGCGGCGTGAAGCTGCTCCCATTTCAACGCAAGAAGACCACCGAGTTTTGATTGCCCTTTAGCCATGATCTCCCCCTGTTTATCAATCAGTTGCGAATAAACCGGCACACGCATATCAGTACATAGATATCGAGCACTGTCGGTTTCAGCTGCTGTCGCACCATAATGATTGTTCCGTTCGATATTGAAAACGTGCATGTCAACACGCGACGGAGGTCCGCTTCCTGAGCGCTTTTTTGGAAGAATGTATGCATTGGGGCCAAGATTTTGCGGCCCCATTGTTTGGCATGCCGCTTGTCGCAGAATGTCATCCGCACGTTCTTACAGAACATCTGCAACAGCCGCTCTCACATCCTGCAGCATGGGCACGTATGGGCCTTTTTTAGTCTGTTCATACAATTTTTTCCATATGAGCCATATATGCTCTGCAGAAATATCGTGCAAAGCCACCGCCACCGAATATAGGAATGCCTGAGCAGCAGCTTCAGAATTGCGAACTGAAAAAGTATCTACGTTTTGCATACAAAAACCGCATGTGGACACTGCTTCAGCAAAATCCCAATCATGAAGAATGGAAAATTCAGGATTGGGTCCGCAGTAGCACGCCTCTAGTCGATGCGTCAGCGCCTCATTCCACCATGCTTCGACAAGAGACGGATGTGTAACCAAATGTAACCCCTCATGCATACCGGCTCTTGTGAGCGTTTGTTCATACGCGAATGACGCTTTGGAAAGAACAATAAAGGGACAGACTTCAATGGCGGTCGCGGCAAGAGGCACGTCAGTGCGCCTCCACCAAGGGAAACCCGATCGGCGAACCCAGCCTGTTTCACCTTCCAACGAACGTATCGTTTCTACTCTTCCATGAGGAACATTTTTGTCTCTCGGGTCGCAGTACACTTCAATTTCGCGCGGCGCTTCACCGGCCATATCTTGATCAGACAGTGTAAGTACTTTCTCGTACGACTGTTCAAGCTGGTCACAAAATCCTAGCACCCTAGCACGAGACGTAAACCCGGCTTCTGTAAAACCACTCGGGTCCCGAAAATCCTGATTGCCCAAAAGCACGCTTGGATCGGAGCCGGGACGAACGGAGACATTGAACCGTTTCATGAGTTTTTATTTTAACACTTAATTTTATTTAGTCAACTATGTCTAGGTGGCCAGGAGAGGACCCTTCGTCGCCTGTGGGCTTCTCAGAACAAGTCGAACCTCATTAATTTGATTGGCTTGCCATGAGGAGGCCGCGCTTGGCGCGATCATTTCAGAATGGCTGCGCCACGTGATCGCTCGCAGGGACGTAAAGCGACTTCGTCGCCACGTCCCACGTAAAATAGCTCTCGCTTCGCTGCGAGCGATTTTACGTGGTGCCCAGGAGAGGACTCGAACCTCCACGACCTTGCGGTCTCTAGCCCCTCAAGCTAGCGCGTCTGCCATTTCGCCACCTGGGCACGTCGCTCGCG
>CAZXIO010000023.1:8228-16919 GCA_964640805.1 uncultured Candidatus Peribacteria bacterium | reverse complement strand
CATATGCGCGTCCACGTGGCACAGCCATGGCAAGCCATCATTTCCTCACATACGTCCCCATCAACTCCGCCTGCCCCAACACTTTTCCCTCCATCGCGGCACGTAATTTCTCTCTGTCCGCAGACGCATCCAGATCGAGGAAGCCGGATAACGCAAAGGCCCGGAAGAAGTACCGGTGAGTTCCGGAAGGAGGGCATGCGCCGATGTATCCCGTCGTGTCCGCGCTGTTACACCCTTGCACAGCGCCGGGAGGAGCACCTGCCTCGGGGATATCGGCATGGATCGGATCGATGTTCCACGCAATCCAGTGCGTGAAGGTGCCCATGGGCGCATCGGGATCGTCCACGACCAATGCAATGCTCTTCGTGCCCGATGGAACGCCCGAAATCGTGAGGGGGGGACTCACGTTCTGTCCGTCACACGTGTACTTGGAGGGGAGAGTGCCGTTGTGATCGAATGCCGAGCTGGTGATGGTCATGGTCATAGATGACAGGGGTCAATTGCTCATGATAGAACGATCATGCGTAAGGGCAAGAAAAATCCCGTGCAAAATGGGTGTTTATGAGTGTGGGAGCGGGAGTCGGATGGCCTGCCGGCAACCTGCGCGAATCGAAGGTTGGCCTGCCAACCGAAGCGCTGCAGCGCGCAGGTTGGAGCGGGATACGGGAATCGAACCCGCGTCTCAAGCTTGGGAAGCTCGCGTACTACCACTGTACTAATCCCGCAGAGTGCGAGGGGAGAATACAGAAGGTTTGCATGGCGGCGCCACGTGATCGCGAGCCACGTAAAGCGACTTCGTCGCCACGTGGCACGTAAAATGGCTCTCGCTTCGCTGCGAGCGATTTTACGTGGAGCGCATGACGAGACTCGAACTCGCGACCTTCGCCTTGGCAAGGCGACGCTCTAGCCAACTGAGCTACATGCGCATGGGCCGGGGAATCCTACGGATTTTCGCTTATGACCGCAACTTTGGCGTTCGCATCCCGGTCACTTTTATGCTATAATTACAGGATTTATGCGGTTTCACTGGATGTCTTCGGCGCTTACCCTCTCCCTGCTTATCGCGGGCATGACGATGCTGCCCGCCACGGTGCAGGCCGCCTGCGTACCGGCCTGCGTAGGTGGTGAGGCATGTTATGGCGATGTATGCAGGGCGCGATGTGGCGGGCTCTTTCCCGGATGCGCGGCTCCGACGCGTTGCACTCCCGCTCAGGGTGCCGTGCGGTATTGTCGCGGGGTTGCGGTTGGAGAGGCATGTACGAGCGAACCGGATTGCCTTGGCGACACGTACTGCGACAACCTCACCGATGCGGACGCGCCGGTGTGTGCGGCGAGAGTCGCAATGGGAGAGGCATGCACCGAGTCACGGCAATGTACCAGCACACAATGCACCGGCGGCGTTTGCGTCCAGGCCCCTTGTCGGCAGTTCGGGCAGCGGTGCGGGGGAAATAACGGTACCTGCTGCCAAGGCGCTCCCTCCTGCGAATTGCACATCGGCGACGGCAGTTACCGCTGCACATGGATTCTTGAACAGGTTCAGTGCACGCCCATCGGCGTGATGTGCGACGCCACGGGGCAAATGGCATGCTGCAATAACGGCGTTTGCAACATGGGCGTGTGCGTGATTCCCAATAACCCCCCCCCACCCCCCCCACCTCCGGCCTCCAGTATCAAGCTGCTGGAACCCATAGGGAATATCAGTGAAATTCCTACGACGAACGCCAGCGGTTTCGGTCCGTTCTTTTTCTTCTTCAATCTGCTGTACCCGTATTTCGTCGGGCTCGGCGCGGCGATAGCCGTGCTCATGGGACTCATCGGCGGCATTCAGGTGATGACGGCGGGCGGGGACCAGGGCAGGCGCAGCGCGGGCGTGAACAGATTTTTGATGTCGCTCGGAGGACTCGTTCTTCTCCTGCTCTCTTCACTCATTCTGAACCTCCTGAATCCCACGTTCTTCAAATGATAGCACGTTGGTACTCACTGACGGCCGTTCTCCTCGGCATCGGGCTCCCGCTCATTGCCGTGGCGCAGGTGGTGCCGGTGGTGGTGTGCAGCGGACTCGCGGGCTGCGGACAGCCGGTGGAGAACACGCTCTTCAACAATATTCTTCCATCGCTCATCGCGCTTGGCATCCGCGTCGCTTCCGGCGGCTGCGTGATTTTCATCGTGATCAGCGGCGTGAAAATGCTGTTGTCGGCGGGCGACGAAGGAAAGGCGACGGCCGCACGCAATGGAATATTCTATGCGCTCGGGGGCCTCGCGGCGTGTCTGGCGGCCGCGACGCTCGTGGGCTTCGTGATTACGGGGGAGTACGGGCAGTGCACCGAAAATCAAGCCGCCTGCGCTCAGCGCGATCTCATCTTCGGCTCGGCCGGGCTGTTGCCGTCGGTGCTCAGCATCATTTTGACGCTCTTCAATGTCGGCTTCGTCGTGATGGTGATGATCGCCGGCGTACGAATGGTCCTTGCCGGCGGAAGCCCCGACGAGTTCAAGAAGGGTGGCGAAGTGATAAAGTGGGCCATCGTCGGCGCGATCGTCGTGAACCTCGCCCGCATGATCGTAGCCGCATTCCTCAATCTCGATTTATGATCATCATACTTCTCCAGTGGCTTGCAACGGTCGTCCTGCCCCATGCGCAGGCCAAGAACATCGAGACGCTCGGCGTGGGAGCGCCGGGCATCGCCGCCATGTGGCAGGTGATCACGGCTACGTTTCCCCACACCGACGTGGGCGAGGAAGGAGTGACTTTTCTGGCTCTCAAGATCATCGATTTCATTCTCAAATCGATCGGCGCGCTGGCCGTGCTCATGATCATCTACGGCGGTATCCGCATCATCGTGCAGGGCGAAGAGGGCATGACCGAAGGCAAGAAAATCATCTTGTATGCCGTGATCGGCCTGATTGCGGCGATTATGGCCGATGCCGCGGTCATCTTCGTGCAGTTGCTGGTGTCTGAGGCGTCTGCGTGAGTAAAATGGCATCGTGTCACGGCAGTACATCACCCTTCGACTCACTCGCTCCGCTCGCTCGCTCAGGGCAGGCCCCTTATGAACAAGCGTTCCTATATTACAACGGCCATAGATTATCCGAACGCCCCGCCGCACATGGGTCACGTGATGGAGAAGGTGTTGGCCGATGTCTGCGCGCGGTGGTTTCGATTGCGTGGTGATGAAGTCAGATTTCAGATCGGAACGGACGAGCACGGCATCAAGATCCAGCAAACGGCGGATCGTGAGAAAGTGACGCCGAAAGTACTCGTGGATCGCAACGTGCCGCTTTTTCAGGATCTGTACAAGCGTCTCGGCATCTCGGCCGACTATTTCATCCGCACGAGCGACCAGAAAGTCCACTGGCCCACCGTCATCGAACTCTGGAAGCGGCTGCAGAAGGCAGGCGTGCTCGAGAAGCGGACGTACACGGGCCTCTACTGCGCGGGGTGCGAGCGATTCCAGACGAAGCGGGACCTTGTTGATGGTGTGTGTCCCATCCATCAGAAAGCGCCCGAAGAAGTGAAGGAAGAAAACTGGTTCTTTCGGCTCAGCGACGAGGCAAAATGGCTGAAGGATTTGCTCACAAAAGCGGATGGCTATCGGATCGTCCCGGGAAGCCGTGCCCAAGAAACACTCTCGCTGATCGAACAAGGATTGGAAGACGTCTCGTTCTCGCGTCCCGTCACGAGCCTCAGTTGGGGCGTGCCGGTGCCGGAGGATTCCGCGCAGGTGATGTACGTCTGGTGCGACGCGCTCACGAACTATATCTCGGGCATAGGACTGCTCACGGATCATGCAGAGTCAAAATATTGGGATGAAGCTGAAGTCACGCACGTGATTGGCAAAGACATCGCACGCTTCCATGCTCTCATCTGGCCCGCAATGCTCAAGCACGCGAAGATCAGGATGCCGGATCGGCTGCTCATCCACGGATTCTTGACCAGCGACGGTCAAAAAATGAGCAAATCCATCGGCAACGTCGTCGTGCCCGATGACGTGATCACAAAGTACGGAATCGACCCGCTGCGCTTTTATCTCAGTCATGAGATCCCCGTGGGCAATGATGGTGACTTCAGCTGGAAGCGCTTTGGGGAACTCTACGATTCCAAGCTCCGGAATCAGTTGGGGAATATGCTTAACCGGATCCTGGTACTGATCACTCGCGAGACAGCGTTTGAGCTCAGGGTACCGACGATGGATATGCAGGAAGAGGTCGCAAAGACGTGGAAAATTTTCGGCGAAGGAATGAACAGTTTTGATCTCCACAGTGCGATCAACGCGGTGATGGCGCTGGTGGAACACTGCAACGTCCAAATGCAGGCGCGCCAGCCGTGGAAGCTTACCGGCGATGAAAGGAATGACATCCTCTCGGGTTTCGCCGAAGCGCTGCGTCACGTGACGCTCATGCTGCTGCCGTTCATTCCGGACACAGCTCAGAAGATGGCAACTCAACTCAATCTTCCGTATGCCGAGAAAATGCTCGGCGGTGATTTCGTCATCACCGAAAAAATGAAGCAGTGGGGGAGTGAGAAGGGCTGGAAGAAAGTGGGGGAGCCGGCGATCCTGTTTGCGCCGGTGGAAGGTTGACTTTTGATCAAATCAAAGTAATATGTCTACTATGTCTGAGAATGGAAAAGAAGACTGGAAGCCGCCGTTTCACCGGGATGAGCCCCGGCCCAGCGGGCCTCTTGTAAGCCGTCGGACATGGATGATCGGTGGAGCCGCTTTTATAGGATTAGCGGCATTGTTCGCCAGTAGCCGTGAAAGCGACGAACAGCGGATGGAACGGACAATCGATGAGGACAGGAGGGCATTGCTGGGCATTCTCCAGAATGTCTACGATGAGATGGTTGCCAATGGACAATTTCCCACTGGGATTCGACCTGAAGAACTGAATGACAGCGTGCGTGCCTACGCTCTTGTTCATGCGCATCAGGAATTGGTCGGTTCATTCAGTTTTGCCAGGCGCCACAATATCTTGAGAAGCCCCGATCCCCGTGTTGTCTACGATCAATATCGCAGGACAAGGGCCCAGTGGAATCTGCTCGAAAGGGATTATAGGGTTTATCTGAAAAATGGAATTGATATTGCAGTCAACATGTATCAGCGACAGGGGAAAGAGATTCCGCCGGTGTTGGTCGATAACAGCTATCCGGGGGGTCCCGCGTGTATCTACGAGCCGGTGACGAAAAAATAAACGTGATCCAGATTTCCTCATTAGAATGCCGAAATCCAGGGTCGATTTCTTGATTTCTTGCATTGAATCAGGGGATCTCCACACTGGCCGTACCGTTTTCGGATTTCCTTAGACTCAGTTCTCCGCCTGAGTCGCAGAAGAAAGGAGAAGATTCCTCTCTAGCTATCCGAAAACGAATTAGCCTGTCTCTACGTGGGGGCGGGCTAAATTTTTGCATTGGGTGACCATATGGATTATGCTGTAGCCGCTCTCACAAAACGTACATCCGGCGCATGCCGAGAGATAGTGGAGAGAGGGCATGGTTCGACTCCGCTCACCATGACAAAAAGTGGATGATCTACTTCCTTCTTTTTCTTTTTATGTTCGATCCGATGTCCGATCTGATGGGTCCCCAGCCGCAGGATGGCGAAGGCACGGGTGCTCCGGTTCCCGCACCTACCCCGCGCGGCGCTCCCCGTGGTGGTGGTCAAGGCGGCGGTGGCAGCGGCCGCTACGCCGAAGATGTGCATTCCGTGACCATCCACGCACGCCAGCGCACGTTTTACATCGACCTGAAGCAGTCGGGGAACGGCAAGTTCTTCAAGATTTCCGAGAAGTCGCGTGGTGGCCAGAAGACCACGATCATGTTCGACGTGGAGGATCTGGACCAGTTCATCGCGGCGTTTGCGGAGATGAAGACCAAGTTGTAAACATCCCAATCCCGCGATAAATGTAGAGACGCGCCAGTGGGCGCGTCTTTACGAATACGCGGGATTGGGGTTTACGCCCGTCCCCGCCCCCACGCCGCCCCCGTCATCGGTTTACCGTTCGCCGGCTGCACGGTGACCAGATACAGCATCGAGTTGCCGTTGCAGGGAAGGGGATGTGAGTCTCCGGTTGGAGTGAGTGCCGATTCGATGATCTTCAGTTGCTCGCCATTGATCGTGACGGTTACCGCAGGCCATGGAGTCAATGCACGGACTTTTCGGTCAAACTCTTCGGCAGTCGACGTCTCCGGATCGGCAATGCCGTCCTCGCGCGTCAGCTTCCTGCAGACCGTGATCTCGGACTCATCCTGCTCGACGGAATTGAGCGGACTCTTCAGTGTGTCGCACAGGAGTTTCGCTCCCATCTGTGCCAACCGGTCATGCAGAGTGATGGCTGTCTCGCGCGGATCGATTGGAGTCACGGACTGACTGAGGACCGGACCGGCATCGAGTTGCTTCACCATCGTCTGCACTGTCACCCCCGTTTCTTTGTCACCCGCAAGGATTGCCTGCTGGATGGGCGAAGCGCCGCGCCAGCGGGGGAGGAGGGAGGCGTGGAGGTTGATGGGCATGATCGTGGGATAGGTGAGGACGTTGTCCTTGAGAATTTGACCGAAGGAGACGACGACGAGGAAATCAGGAGGACTTAGGAAATAGGACGTAGGACTTAGGAATAAGTCATTGATGTTTTCTGTCTGGATGAGTTTCAGATTGTGCTGCTGAGCAGTCATTTTGATTGCTGGGGGCGTCAATACTTGTTTCCTGCCCGTTGGACGGTCCGGTTGAGTGATCACGGCCAGAATGTCAAATGCGTCGTCACCGATCAGTGCTTCGAGCGACGGAACGGCGAAGGGAGAGGTGCCACAGAAGATAATCGAAAATCGGGTCATGGAGTCATTAGTGTACACTCGTACCAGGTGCATTCGTTAATTGGTTAATTCGTTCATTCGTACAGCTGCCACACCAATTAATAAGTTAACGAATTAAAGAAAACCGTCAGATATTTCTTTCCTGCCGCCGTGTCAAAACGATCATTAATGCTGGCTACGGAAGTCCGGTCGCTCATCGCGCCCATCCTGCGCACATGTCCGCAAGAATGTGGGATCGTTTCCATCACGCGCGTCGAAATTTCCGAGGACAATGCGTATGCGACCCTCTACATCAGTGCGCTTCGGGAGTCTGAGCAGGCGCTGACGCATCTGAACGGGCAAAGGAAAGATCTTCAGCGGCGTTTCGCCGGCATGCCGAGTTTCAAGATCCCTCTGTTGCGCTTTCGTATCGATGACACGGTCATCAGAGGCATGCGCATTGATCAATTGTTACAAGAAGCTTCCAAACAGTTGCCGGAAGATAGTTCTAAAAGCCCGCAAGAGTAACAGCGTTGCCGTTACGGAAGGGAGGGACATACACTCATCCCCTTCTGTATGCTCATCGATCCGCTCGAGACGTCAAAGGCCCGTGATCTGCTCTCAACGTCCCTGAACGTGCACTGCATCTGCCACCGCGGCCCCGATGGCGACGCCATCGGCTCGATGCTTGGTATCGGTCTTTTGATCGAACGTCTGTATCCCGAGAAAACAATCACATTCCACTGCGTCGATCCCGTCCCCGACCTGTTTCATTTCCTGCCCGGAGCCTTTCGCGTGCAGGGGCCGCCCGTTCTTCCGGCCGATGCCGCGTCATCGCTCTTCATTTTCGTCGACAGCGCCGAGCCAAAGCTCACCGACATGCACGAAAGCCACCCCGACCTCTTCAATGGCACCTACAAATCGATCATGATCGATCATCATCCGCGGAACCCCTTGTTTGGAACCGCAAATTTTCTCGATGTCACGGCGTCGTCCGCGTGCGAAGTGATCACGAACATGGTTGCGGCCTTCGGCTGGACGCTCGATCCCGACACGGCCACGTGCCTCCTCACGGGCGTCTACACCGATACGGGCGGGCTGCTTCACAGTAACGTCACTCCCGCGGTCTACAGAGCCGTTGCGGCGCTCACGCGGGCAGGGGGACGACGTCATGAAGTCGTCAGTGCGGTCTTCCGGTCCTCGAAGCTCAGCACGCTCAGGCTCTGGGGCAGAGTCCTCGAAAAGATCAGCCTCACCGATGAAGGCGGCGCGATCTCCGCCGTCACCGAAGGCGATTTCCGCGCGACGGGCGCCGATTACAGTGAGCTGACGGGCGCGATCGATTACGTGAATGCGGTGCCGGGGATGAGGTTTTCATTGATCCTTTCGGAGCGCGACGGAAAGGTGAAAGGCTCTCTCCGAACGCTCCGTGACGATGTTGATGTTGCTCAGATGGCAGGGAAGTTCAGCGGAGGGGGTCATCGGAAAGCTGCCGGTTTCGCTCTTACGGGCAAATTAAAGCCGGAAGTCAGATGGAAAGTTGTTGATTCGGAAGATTCCAAGGATTCCAAAGAGTCCAAGGACCCTGACTCCTAGTCATTAGGGAGGTTTCTTTGGCAAGAAAGAAGAATTTTTACAAACTGATCGACATATCAATCGCGTCAGCTTTCTTCTCACACGCTTCCGATCCTCCATTCACGACTAGACCTTGGAATCCTTGGACTCTTTGGAATCCTTCTCGGGCGTGGGTATTGCGACTGGTTCGTTTGTAGTGATAACCGAGTTCACCAGCGCTTCCTTCGACGCCTCTTTCTTCGGATTCGGCACATCGGAGACCTTCTCCAGCGCGCCCACGTTCTGCGCCGCGATGGCTTTGCCCGCTTCCGCCGCCAGGCGGTGCGCCAGAACTT
>CAZXIO010000023.1:6169-8128 GCA_964640805.1 uncultured Candidatus Peribacteria bacterium | reverse complement strand
TTCTGCGCCGCGATGGCTTTGCCCGCTTCCGCCGCCAGGCGGTGCGCCAGAACTTCTTCCGGCTTCGTGGTGATGATGCTCGATTCCTCGGGGCTCGCGATGATCTGGATGGCCACGTGCTTGTTGCCTGCAAAGAAGATGCCTTGGCCGACTGCGGAATTGAGCAGCACGTACTTCTCGCCGTCGGTGAGGTAGAAGAGCTTCTGCAGATTATCCACCGCGGTGGGGGATTGTTTCAGCAGCACCTGTAGGGCCGAGTTCGTGATGATGGGTTTCCCGTATTGCGAGTTCACGAAGTCATCCACGTCCTGCGTGATGGTCGTGATGCCCAGCCAGTACTTGCGCGCACGTTTCACGATGCCGTAGAGGAAACGGGCGGAGTCGTCGTGCTGCATCAGGTTCCAGGCTTCATCGATCACGAGGTAGCGCTTTTTGAGGTCCGTCCGCACGCGGTTCCAGAGGAAGTTCAGAACGATGTAGATCGCAATCGGACGCAGTTGATCTTCCAGATCGCGGATCTGGAACACGACCATCTGCTTGTCCAGTTCCACGTTGGTCCGCTGATCGAAGAGTCCGGCATAGCTTCCGTCGGTGTACTTCTGGAGCACTTTCGCCATGTTTTCGCCGCCCTGCGTCGTCATCAACACGTCCACGAGGTCGCGCAGCGTGGGCGGTTCGATCGCTCCGGGCTCGGGTGTCTGCAGCGTGATGCCCTTCAAGGCATAGGTATCCAGAATCGCTTTGTCCAGAATGCCGTCTTCCGCCGGCGTGAGCGTTCCCAGCATCAATTTGAAGAGCCCGTGCAGGTTGATGGCCGACGCACGCAACGTTTCACCCATCTCGGCGTCTTCGCCGCGGATGGCTTTGGGCAGATCGAACGGGTTGATGCGGAAGCTGCTATGCAGCGACATGGGGATGAACGATCCTCCCACGGTTTTGCAGAGCTCCACGTACTCGTTCTCCGGATCAATGACGAGCACTTCGGTCCCGAGCATCAGTGACCGGAGAATTTCGAGCTTCACGGTGAAGGATTTACCCGCGCCGGATGTTGCGAATACGTTGGCGTTCGCATTCGGAAGGTCAAACCGGTCGAAGATCACGAGAGAATCGTTATGACGGTTGATGCCGTAGAGAATCCCGTGATCATCCGTGAGGTCCGAGCTCGAGAACGGAAAGCTCGTGGCCAGCGGCGACGTGTTCATGTTGCGGCTGATCTCGAGCTCGTCCAGGCACAGGGGAAGCGTGCTCGTCCACGCGTGTTCCATCTGGAAGTACGCGGGCTTCGTGAGTACCAGTTTTCCGCCGAGGAGCGATTCTATGTCGGTTTGCAGCTTCTTGAGTTTGTCGTCATCATCGGAATACAGCGTGATGTACATTCCCAACTGGAAGAGTTTCTCGCGGCCACGGGTCAGAAGATCGCGCAGCTCTTCAGCATCTTGCAGTGCTGCTTCCAGTGCGGGATCGCGGACGATGCCGCGCTGCTCGAGAATGCGGATGCTGGCGCGCAGTTCCGCGACTTTCCGCCGGAGCATCTTCATGATCGCAGCGTTGCTTGTGGGGTACAGGAAGTGCGTGATGTCCATTTGGGCATCGTAGTTGATGATCTGCGACAGCCAGTTGGGGTAGATATAGTTGGGCCAGTTGTAGACGTAGAGCGTCCTGCAGTGCTGGTCATTCAGGATAATTTCTTTGTTTTTGATTTCGATCGCCGCCGGCGCGATCAGATCCAGCACTTTCTGCAGACCCTCCTCGTAGTCCTTCACCGCCATCTGATCCTCGGACGTGAGTTTTTCGCCCTCCATGGGTTTTTTCACCGCGGCTTCGAAGCTCTTATGGAGCCCCAGCAAATCGTCGATCGCAAACAGGATCGGATTCACAGGTTTCACCTCGGCCGGAGTGGCGTTTTGGGTATCCATGAGTTTCTGGTCATTATAGCAAAAAAGAGGGGATTGTTCAATC
>CAZXIO010000023.1:4922-6069 GCA_964640805.1 uncultured Candidatus Peribacteria bacterium | reverse complement strand
CTAGAGGCCGCCCAGCCCACCGAGTCCCGTGCCGCCCGACGTCCTTTTGGTTTGCTTGCCCTCCAGAATCCCCAAATTCTCCGCTCCCGGCACGTTGATCACTTTGAGTCCGGCAATCAGAATTTCCCGGTTTTCCTCGATGGCCTTCACCCGCTTGTCGGCCACCGTCAGAAGATCACCGTACGATTTCCGAAGGCTCTGCTGCTGCTTGAGCTCCGCCTCGGTTTTGGCCAGCTCCGTTTCTTTGGCGGCCGATTCCTGCTGCCTGTCGCCCGCAGTCATGTAGTCTTTTGCGGTCAGTGCTTTGCGGGCATCACGGTCAATCGTGGAAATCTGCGTGCGCAGGTCGGAGCGCGTTTTCTGCAGGCTTGCCACGTATTGGTCGATATCCAGCACTCGCTGACGGCTCCGCGCCGTGATGTTCCTGAGCCCCGTGATGTATTCGTCCAGTGTCCTGCTGCGTTCCGGGCTCCGGTTGAGCAAATCGGCGATGTCCACCTGCAGTATCGAACCGAATTCCTGCAGCAGCGCGTACGTGGTATCGATGCTGTCCTGTGACGGCTTTCCAACGAGCTTCATGTGCGCCAGCGCCGCCTGCACGGCCCCCGAGATCGCGAAGAACCCTCCGCCCGACATGAAGACACCGGCATAGATTCCAAGGGCTGCTGAGGGGCGCACGTAGACGGGACGCCGGTGATCGATGCCGCCGTTCAGAATCGCATGTTTTGCACCGCGCACATCAACAGTATCGGCGACCGTTTCCTTCTTCCCTCCGCCGCAGGAAGCGACGAAGAGTGAGAGCAACATGACGGTTGCAGCCAATTGGCGACTGTATGTGTGAGGCATAAACTCAGTAAATTATACAATATTTTAGCTAATTTAACAATGACCGATTTGATCGAGAAAACAGGCTCCAAATCGAGTACAAAAATGGTTCGGAGAAAAATAAAAAATTTGCTCAAAATTTATCATCGGATATAGATGAACAATCGTTTTTTTGGCCTTGTACAGCCACGTAAAAGCGCAACGCACTCACGTGGCACGTAAAGCAAAGGATGCAACAGCTTCGGTGAAAGGAGGGGCTGTGCCACGTTGCCGCGCAGCGGCTTTACGTGGTGGACGTTTGTGCACACAAATTGTGTTCAAA
>CAZXIO010000023.1:0-4822 GCA_964640805.1 uncultured Candidatus Peribacteria bacterium | reverse complement strand
AAAGCTGAGGCCGCGAAGCCGGGATACGTGAACGTCTGGCTGACGCCGACAGCGCTCATCACATCACTCGGGCAGACCGAAGAAGCGACCAAACCGCAGAAAACCCGCACGAAAGAGGCACCGGTGATCGTGGAGTACTGTTCGCTCAATATTGCAAAACCGCTGGGGATTCATCACATCCTCACGACAATGATCGGACAGGTCCTCGCCAATGTGTACGAACATACGGGAGTTCCCGTCGTGCGGTGGAATTACCTCGGTGATTGGGGAACACAGTTCGGAAAGCTATTCGTTGCGTTTGAAAAATGGGGGAAGGGGGCGGATCCCGAAAAGATTTCCCTGAAGGAACTCCTCGCTCTGTATGTAAAGTTTCACGAAGAGGCCGAGCGCGATCCCGAACTCGAAGTGCAAGGGCAGGCGGCGTTTAAGCGTTTGGAACGGGGAGATAAAGAGGTGCGACGCGTCTGGCAGGGGTTTGTTGATGTGACCAAGCGCGCAGTTGCACCCGTTCTGAAGAGGCTTTCCGCTCATTTCGATACGGATGTCGGTGAAAGTCATTACGAGGACGCGATGGGGCCGATCATCGAAGAGGGGAAGAAGAAAGGAGTCTTTATCGAGGGACAGAAAGGGGCACTCATCGTCGAATTTCCGCCGGAATCGAATTTGCCCCCGGCAGTCGTGCTCAAGTCCGACGGTGCGACGAATTACCTGACGCGCGATTTGGCTCTGGTTCTGGACCGTGTCGCCCGCTATCACCCGATTGAAATTTTGCACGTCGTGGGAGTGGAACAGGCACTGCATTTTCAACAGCTCATGGCAACGGCCAAGATGCTTGGCTGGAAGCTTCCCGTGTGGGAGCACATCATCTTTGGCCGGATGCGGTTCACGGATCAGGCCATGAGCACACGGAAAGGGACGATTCTGCATCTGGAAGAAGTATTGGAGGAAGCAGTGAGGCGCGCGGATGCCATTATCAAAGAGCGTGGCGACTCGATCCAGTCCGATGACCCCAAGGATCTTGCCGAGATGATGGGAGTTGGGGCCGTGGTGTACGGGATCCTCAGCCAGAACCGGAAAATGGACATCGTGTTCGACTGGGACAAAATGCTCAGCTTCGAGGGCAACAGTGCTCCCTACATTCAGTACACGCACGCACGTGCAAAATCGGTTCTCAGAAAGGCGGATGGCGGAGCCACGGCGTTCGCGAACGCCGTGGCGGAGAGTGCAACATTGGGTTTTTTACCACGGCAAGCGAAGACGCTCTCCAATGGGGAGCGTCTTCTCCTGCGCACTTTGCTTCTGTATCCATCCACTCTGGAAGAGTCCCGGGAGATGAGAATGCCGCATAAACTGGCCAACTTTCTCTACCAGCTCTGCCAGGATTTCAACGCGTTCTACAACTCTGATCCCATCGCAAAAGCGCAGGAGCCGCTGCGATCACTGCGCCTGTATCTCACTTCTCTCACCGCCCAAGTGCTGCACTCGGGCGCTCATCTTCTCACGCTCCGTTTACCTGACCGCATGTAATCCCTTCCGGCGGGCAAGTATGCCCGCCCTCAATTTCCATCACTTCCCTTCTTCAATCCCATGTCCCGTTATCCCTCTCACCGTACTTTCACCCGCCGCCGATCCGGTCTCGGCAATTTCGGACCCATCGTCGCGTTCCTGCTGATCGCGTCCTTCGGGATCCTCTTTGCGGGCTGCAGTCCCGTGCGGGGGCCGACGACCGAAGAGATGACGGATACCACGTTCACCGCGGAGGATCTCGCCACGTTCAACAGCCTTGCGGGCACGGGCGCCGTGAAGTCGGGCACGGGGGCGACGGCGCCGCTTGAGGATCTGAGTGACTTCTCGGAGGCCGATCTGGGGCCCCCGGCCGATCCCACGCTCATCAACCTCTATACCTCGCTTCGCGCTCCCACCAATACGGGCGATCCGAACCTCTTCCACGTCACAAACGAGTTCGTGAACGTGCGCTCCGCCGCAAATACCAATGCGCCGAGCGTTGCCCGGCTTACGCAGGGCGAGCCGGTGACAGTCATTTCTTTCGTCGACGCGGCGTGGGCCAAAGTGAAGATGGCAGGAGGGCAGGAAGGATATCTGTCGTCGCGCTACATCGCCCGCAAGACGAGTGACGAGAAAATAGCGGCGGAGAAGAAGAAATACGAAGGCGTGTACTTCGTGAACTTCACGTTCGTGAACGTTCGTGCTGGGCGCGACGTGAGCACCGAGAAAATCGGCCAGATTCCGGGGCAGGCGCTCGTCCGCCCCCTGAGCGTCGATGCCGATTGGGCGAAGGTGACCGTGGACGGCAAGGAAGGGTATGCCTCGATGCAGTTCCTCAAACCTTTCATTCCCACGTTCCTCACGCGGCAGGAGACGTACAAGCTCCCCATCCTCCTCTACCACGCCGGCCAGGAAGGTTCCATCACTCAAATCACCGACCACGCGGCTGCACTCAGGGCAGCCGGGTACAAACTGATGTCACTCAAGGGTTTCTACGATCTGCTCCTGAGTCAGGAACAGCGCGACGTGCGCCTGAGCGAAAAGGCTGTCGTCATTGGCATTGCGGGCGTGACTCCCGGCAACGTGAAAACCCTCTCCACCGCTCTCTACGGAGCCAATATTCCCGCTACGTTCTTCGTCGAGACGAAAGACGTGGGCATCGGCGGCATCACCGAGAAAACGCTCCTGACGCTCGTCGCCAACGGGTTCGATGTTGCAAGTGCCACGCACACGGGCGACGATCTGCGCGGTCTCACGAGCGCGCAGGTGCGCCTCGAATTGCGACAGAGCAAGGCGCTGCTGGAAGAGATGACGCAGAGGACGGTGCTCTCGGTCCTGTATCCGATGGGCGGCGTCAACGATCGCGTCACACAGATGGCCGAGGCCGCCGGTTACCTGTTCGGCGTCTCCACGGTGCCTTCGAACACGTTCGGCCGCGACGAAATGCTCCGGCTGCCGAGTGTCGCAGTTACATCTGCTATGACCGTAGATGACCTGATGCGGGCGGTGAAGTAAAGGAAGGATCTTTCTTCCATGTATTAGATTGAAGGCCGGGAATCGAGGGGATTCTCGGTCTTTTGATTGGTGAGCATCGTTAAAGGGTTATTTTGGCTGAAGGAAGCCATATTCCGGTTTACTGTCATTCGGTCACGAATGACAGGATGAAAATTGAAGTGAAAACCTATTTTGGCAGCATATTTTTGAGTTTGTCCATCATATTGGCGGACTGCTGTTGCGTCACTTTGGCCGCCTGCTTCGCCGATTCCTCGGCGACTTTCCGGATCACGTCGTCCACGTGGGTCACCACGTACCATGCGCCCCACAGAAAGAAGAGCAGGGGGAGCAGGCTGATCAGCCAGCGCGCGAAACTGCCCCATGTGCGGAGCTTGTCGCGCTTATCCATGCGCTCGAGGTGGATGAGGATCTGATCGAGTTTTTCGTCGGTCGTGGTGATGGGACGGTCGTTGTCGGGCATGGGGGGAGTTTACACCGCTTAGAACCCTCGTCTCCACTTCCTCAACAATTCAAACCCGCGCGTCAGATGGTACGAAGCCGAGAGGGGAATGTCTCGGCAGTGCGTGAGCTCAAGCAGCTTTCCCGGGAAACCGGTTTTGAAGAGGGTGACCCCCGCAAAGGGGTGATTAGGACTTAGGACAGAGGACTTAGGACTTAGGGCATCGTCATTCTCAGTTTGAGGTTTCATGGGAGCAATTCCCCAAAAATTATAAACGTGATCACCGCGCTTGATCGCATCTTCGATCGCCGTCCACTGGAGCAGGTAGCTCGCCGGGATTTTGGAGAAGGCGTGCGTGCTGGCCCCGTGGTGGTAACTGGTTTCGCCAGCGATGTGCATGTGGACCGATGCTGCGATGATTTGCTCTTGGTACTGCGCCAAATAGAGCGTCGCTTCCCCGCGCAGGGCGAAGAGTTCCACCTGAGCTCGGAAGAATGAATCGGTGTAGGCGGTGAAACCGTGGCGCTTGCGGGTTTCGTCGTGCAGGCGGAGGAAATGTTCAATGTCTTTGTTGGGATCGGTGGATGGGCGGATGGCCACTCCTTCTTTTTGCGCGCGGCGGATGAGGTTGCGGTGGGTGGAACGGAGGGTTTTGAAGATATCATCGGACGATAATGGTGAAATGGTGGAATGGTGAAACGGCGAAATCCACGAATCAGAAGTGGTGAGCGGCAGGTACCACAAATGTTCCGCCAGCAGATGCAGAGGCGAGGGCTTGCTTTTCAAAGGAGGCCAGCCCGCCTTCGCTGCGGCTACGGCGGGTAAAAACGGACTCATGCGGATGAAGGAACACTTGTGCTGCCGTGCGACGCGCTTGAGTTCATCGAGAAGTGCAATCATGCCCGCTTCGCTATCCCAGTTGTCACAATGATCGAGGATGGGTCCATACGGAATGCTCAGGTGTCGTCCTCTCTTGGCCGGCACAACGTGCCCGAAGCAGATGCCGCGAACGGTGTTGCCATCCATCACCATCAGCCGGACCGGCTCTTGCCCGATGGCCCGATACACCTCGCCCATCGTCCAGGTCTGGAGGAAAGGGCGGTAGGGTTGGGAGACGAGGAACTCATCCCATGAAGATTCGTCTGTTGCAGTAAAGATGTTCATTGAAGAGAGGATAACCTATGTAGGGATGTTTTTTCGGCATGAGAATCATTGCAATTCTGTAAAAAAAGTTTATAATGTAGTAAAATGTCTGCGAATACATCAATTACACCGGATGGATTGTGCGAGATGGTCGATACCATCATTGAGGCCTAATGGGAAATTTTGCAGGCTACTTTCCGCGTAAAAGCTCCTGAATGA
>CAZXIO010000022.1:0-17213 GCA_964640805.1 uncultured Candidatus Peribacteria bacterium | reverse complement strand
CAAAACGCCTATTTGAGCAAAATTTGCCATCCCTTCAGGAGTTCAATATGCCTTCGCGTACAGCGCCATCGCCTAGCAATCAGCAGTAACGCTTCATAAACTCCTTCTCTCCGATCATAGTCACCTCGCCTGTCTTGCGGTCTTTCACTTCGAGCTGACCTTTATCGAGTGTTTTTGGCGAGATGAGTACTCGGGTCGGAACACCAATCAAATCTGCGTCGGCAAGTCTGGACCCGACCGATTGCTCCAGCCTGTCATCGAACAGGCAATCCACTCCGGCTTTCTCCAATGTCTCATAGAGCGACTCGGCCGCCTTATACGAGGCCTCATCTTTCGTTTTCGCAAGCGCGACGATATGTACGCGTGCGGGAGCGACAGCTTCGGGCCAAACGAGTCCGTGATCATCGCTGAACAGTTCCGCAAGAACGCCCATCACGCGCGTGGTGCCGAGGCCGTAACAACCCATGTAGACAGGCTTATCCTTCCCGTCGCTGTCACGGAACGTGAAGCCGAAAGCGTCGGAGAATTTGCGGAAGAGCGTGAAGACGTTCCCCACTTCCGAGGCACGAAAAACGTCGTACGGCTTGCCGCTATCGGGATCCAGATCGCCTTCGCGCGCCACTTTGACGTCGTAGAACTTCTCCGGCTCCGGAATATCGCGCCCGAAATTCACGTTCACGCTGTGCTCGTTGGTCTTGTTCGCACCGCACTCGAAATTCATGCGTCCCGCGGTGGAATCGTCCCAGATCAAGCGGATGTCTTTGGGGAGACCCAGAGGGCCGGCATAGCCTACTTCGGCGCGTGTGACCTTTTTGACCGTTTCCGCTGCGGCAAGTTTGAAGGATGTACCCAGAATTTGTCTCAATTTCAATTCGTTGACGTCGTACCCGCCCCGCACCATGACGGCCACCAGCTCTCCTTTATCAGTTTCAAAGAGCAGTGTCTTCGTGCAGCGCTCCGTTTCGATCTTCAGGAACTTTGCCAGATCCTCAACGCCAATGATGCCTTTACCCACGACGTCTTCGCGCTCACGCATCGGTTCTTTCGGATTGCCCCACGGTGGCGCGACACACGGTGCAAGTTCGCGGTTGTAGTAGGTCTCCGTCCCCGGCACCTGAAAGATGTGATCTTCGCCGTTCTCGCAGCGGGTCTGGAATTCACGCGAAGGCTCTTTGCTGAAGTCACCTCCCGACGCGAGTGCGATCACCGTGCGGTCACCCAGGCCCACGCGTTCGAAGAATTTGGCATAGGCGGGGATCGCTTTGTTCAAAAAGTAATCCATCATGCTCTCCTCCGTGGCGTGGAAGCTGTAGAGATCTTTCATTCTGAATTCTCGACCGCGCATCAGCCCCGACTTCGCCCGCGGCTCATTCCTGAACTTCGTCTGGATCTGATACGCCGCGCAGGGAAGGTCTTTATAACTCGTCACGAACTGTTGCACGAGAGGCGTGATGATCTCTTCGTGCGTGGAATTGAGCACATAGCGCACGTCATGGGTCTTCTGCGAAATCGCATTGGCGGGTGAAGCCTGAAAAAGCACACCGACGCTTTCGAGCCGTCCCGTCTTCTCCCAGTTTGCGGTGGGGGAGAGGGAAGGGAGGAAGACTTCACTGCCGATTTTGTCCATTTCCTCGCGCAGGATATTCTCGATCTTCCAGAGTACCTTCGTCCCCAGCGGCAAAAACGCATACACGCCTGCCATTACCTTGCGCACGAATGCGCCACGCGTGAGCAGGTCCGCGTTCTTGCTTTCCGCATCGGATGCGGATTCTTTGGAAGTCTTGGTGAAGATGCGGGAAAGGCGCATGCGGAGAGTATAGGGTATACTTTGCCATCATGGCAGACCCCCCGGGCCGTTTCTGGCAATGGTACGAACGCCACTACGTGTTCAATATCACGCTGAGTGCGGCGCTCTTCGTTCTCCAGCTCTTCCACCTCTACTGGCTTACCACGCACGTGGTGCTCCTGCGGCTGGTGGGGCACAGTTTCTTCACGCCGTCGCCGCTCTTCGAGTACATCATCATCGCGGTGGATTACACCGAGATCCCGGCGCTGCTCGTCACCTCCGTTGTCTACGTTCATCAGCTCCGGCAACGCTTCCGCTGGAAGGCGGTTCTCTATTTACTTTTCCTCAACGTGCAGTGGCTGCACCTGTTCTGGATCACCGACGAGTTCGTCGTGAACAGTTTTAGCGGCGCGGGGACCGTCCTGCCGCTCTGGCTGGCGTGGGTGGCGATCCTCATCGATTATCTGGAGTTGCCGGTGATCGTGGATACCATCCGGCGCGCGTTCACTTCGCTCCAGGAAGCGGGGACGGGAAAAAGGCTCACGAAGGCGGCGAGGTACTATATGTGGAGGAAGCCTTAAGCAATCCAGAGTCCAACCCCCGTCACCACAATCCCAAATACTATCCCTCCTACAACTTCTTTGAACGTGTGCCCTGTCCGTTCCGACAGACTCGTGCCTTTCTGCAGTTGATTCAGGATCTTGGCATGCAGCCCGATGGCATGGCGCGAACTCATCGCGTCGTACCATGTGATGCCCGCGAGCGTGAAGGCGATGGCGAAGGCGGCACTCTCGATGCCCGTCATGTGCCCCACCACGATCACGAGCGACGTGACGAACGCAGAGTGACTGCTGGGCATGCCGCCCGGCCGAAACCAGCTGTCGTTCCATTTGCCCGTTTTGAAATTTTCCCACACGATCTTGCAGATTTCGCACAGCACCAACGATGCGAGGGGGATCAGGAAGGGGTACGGAAGGGAGATCATATCGAAACAAAGTATACCTGTTCCTTACGCCTGAGGTGCGGGTGCAGGGGCTGCATTGGCTCGCCTGAGAACAATATTATGGGTCGCAGGACCATACACTGCCGTTCCTACCATGAATTCATTGGCGTTTTGCACTGTTCGCTGGACAAGATAAGGATAGAAATAGCTGGTAGGATGCGTGACAACAGCCTGGTTATTGTTTGCCGCTCCCACCAGTCCGGCCAACTCCGTCACAGGTACAAACATCAGGCCTGCCACCGTCTGAATAGCAAGGCAGCGTCGATTATTTATCGTCATAATCCGCGGAGGAGGTTCATTACTCATCATGTTGATACCCTCAATATCGTAGTCGACGTTATTGATCCGCAGACGACTGACGTTGCTGTGCCGCACAAGAGATATGTTGACGTTATTCACACGTACAGGCGCCGTGAGGTTCAGGAGATTGATACCATTGAGCTCGGTAGAATTGATATCCACCGGAACGTTAGCTTTATTCAATTTTTCCAGTTGCTCTTTGAGAGTTTTTTCCAGATCCTGTTGCCTCTTTTGTTCTTCGGCAGTTAGCGGAGGGGGAGTCGCGTTGCGCGAACCCATCCAGTACCCAAGCGCTCCGATGCCGAGGTGAGTCGCTATGCTGCCCCATGTGGAACGGAAGAAACCGCGCATTCTGCGCCCTCCCGACAACAGGTGTCGTCCAAGCCAGTAAATGCCGAGACCCGTGAGGGCCATAGACACCGTGGAGTTCACGCCCATTCTCTGCATGATCGTATGCGGAGAGTAATCGTGCGCGAGGATGTTATTGACCATGTCGGGCGCCGCGTTGAGAAAGTTTTCTCCCACTCCCTGCTCCAGAAATCTGGCATGGAGGCTTTGCAGACTCGTCATTGTCCGGGTTTGCACCTCCGTTCGCGACGGAAGTCCCCTCAGGCGCGCCAGTCCCGCCAGAATGTTGCTCTGCAATTGCCGGAGCATGGGTCGCGCGGGCTGGTGACCGGCCAGCACGGCCACGTTGTCGTGCAGCTGACGGATATCTTCCGCCGTTCCCTCTCCGCCGCTCGACAGGCTGCTACTGAGCCGCAGTGCTGCGCCTTGCAATGTTTCTACCGGTTCGGGCATGGGGGGGGAAGGAAAAAGAAAGAGTGGTTGGTTCTTAGTTATTTGCATCGGGTAATTCCTGCGCAAAACGGTCATTCATTTTTTTCAGCGTCTCCTGCAGCTCCTGCCGCAGCGCTTCATCGTCCGCCGAGAGCGGTTCGACGCCCCGCCGCGCTTCCAGCAAATCGCGGTGGGTTTGCATGTGCGTCTGCAGACGCTCGAGCCGTTCGCGTCCGCCGATGAGCGCGAGGTTGGCCCCGATTTCGCGGACATCCGCGGCCTTCATGGGCGCACCGGCGTTCTTATCCATTGTGTCGGCCAGAGTATCGACACGTTGCCGGAGGATTTCGTTTGCTGGGGGGTTCATGGAGAAGGTTGGAGGGCGGGAGACTGCTTATTCATGAGTTGTAATGCCGCTTACATCCGTCGCCTGCGGAGTGAAGCGGATTTTGGTGTGGGCTACATTGGCATCGACGATTTTTGCCAGGATGTGCGAGATCCTCATACCCGTGACGGCTCCGTTGATCTTCACACGCGCATTGGTGGGATCGGTGTTATTGGCATCGTTCACGATGTCCATGCTGGTCACGTTGACGTCCGGAGCCGCTTCAAAGTAGACCACGCGGGCGTCGTTGTTTACTTTCATGCAGAAGCGATTCGGTCCTTCCACTTTGTAAAATCGCAGAGCGGTGGCGGGATTGAGGCGAACCTGCAACTGAGGCATGGCGGATTCACCCTGATTGATACTGCGCGGATTGTTTCCGGTGAAATAATCGGTCATGGATTTGCGCAGCGTGTCGGTGCTCTGCGGCGGGGCTGCGGCAAGAGCCGCGTCCAGCTGCGCCATCCTTATCTTTTTTTTCTCTTCGCTGAAGGCGTCATCCATAATCGTCGGCATGTTGCCCATACTCTTGCGCTGCCGCATTCCGTCCGACCATTTGCCAATCAGGTCCTGCAGCCGTACGAGCGTGCCGGAGGGGAGACTGAGCGCATCGATCATTCCCTGCGTGGTGGTGGGGCGCACAGTGGGCGGAACGGCGTTCGGGGAAAAAGTCAGTTCATTCGCTTCGACGCGGCGCTTGAATTCCGCGCGCACGGCGCTCTCCACATGGAGCGCCAGTCCATAACGGCGGAAATTAGCCCACAGTTTGGAATTGGGTTCGTGGAATGCGAGGAAATCCGCGGCCGCCGAACGGAACAAGTCCGTCAGGAACTCTGCACCGGCCTGCGCCGCCGCCATGTCGGGGAAGAATCTGCGCAGTGCGGGACTGTGGAACAACTGGACCAGCGTGCTATTCACCCTGTTTCCGATGCGGTCGGTGATCAGCGAGGTGTTCTGATCGGGCAGACGTTCGGGATAGACCTCCCTCTGTTCCAAGCCTTCCTCTCTGGCCAATGCCCGCAATTGAGCGTGCCTTTGCGAAAACAGCAAGTCCTGCCTGCTGAATTCGGCCATGATCGCCGCACCATCCCCCTGCACATTGAAACTTTGCAGGATCAATGGTTGCAGACGAGTCCATTCTCTTGCATGGCGCGGATTGTTCACCGGATCTTGGGACAGTCTGAACAATTCTGCCACAGCCTTCGTGAAGGCATTCTGATTTTCCTTGTTCACCTGCTGGCGGAGTATCCGAAGACTCTCGCGTACTGCCAGATATTCGGCCGTATGTTCGGGAGTGAGCTGTTTCGTGATGTCCTCGATATTGGCAACGCAGTCGTTAAGCGTTTTTACAACTTGCTGCTGACGTGCGGCACCCACAGTCACAGAATCCGGAATGTCGTTTGTTGATGGCACAATGCCCGGCACATTTGGTCCCGTGAGAGCGTCACTTTGCTGCCCCGGTCTGCCCTGCATCATCTGTGCCAAAGCATCCATTTTGCGGTTGCCATCGTCGAGCCGTCGCAGTGCATCGATGACCGTTCGCATTTGCGGATTGTTGGCAAGCAGACCCGTTTTGCACGCAGTTTCAATGGACGCGCGAACTGCCTGCAGTTGGATATTTTCAGGAGCGGGCTGCGTCGCAGCAGTGTTTGCGGAGGTCCGAAGGGCTTCTCGCACCGATGTCAGATCTTTGTTGATCGCTTCCGCCTGATTCGACTGTCGCTGTACTTCGTTTGGATTTGGGTTTGGCATGGTTTGTGTGAAGAAAAAATCGAAGGAGTTTGTTTTTTAGGCCATCGCGGCGGCTTGTCCGATTGCCTGTACGAACTGTTCCGCTTCTTTCTGGAACGGAAGGTCACCCTCCGGCACCGTCAGAATGCTCTGCAGTTTCTTGCAGGCTTTGTCGTCCAATTTGGGAAGGTTCCTTTCCCAGTAGGAACGTTCGTCTGCGGTGAGGAGCGGGCTCGTCCGGATCATTTCCACGAGCGCATTGCGGTTCATAGAGAGAGAAGGAAGGAAATCGGATAAGTATATCAGTTTTTGACCTACGGGGCAATCGCCTTTACGATCATTGCACCTCACCGCACCTATCTATGAACATCCAACACTTCGAGAAAGGCGTCCAGTACACCGATCAGGATTTGCTGGTATTCGCACGCAAAATCGGGAAATTGGCAACTTATTGCAAGCGGCTCAAGAACGCAGATTCCATGATCCGCGTGGAGGCCGAATCGCGTCCCACCAAGAAAGCGCGCGATCAGGTGAAGGTGATGATCACGGTGGAGCTCCCCGGCGCCGATCTGCGTGCCGAGTCACGCCGCCCTCGCGCACTGGATGCTCTCGACAGAGCCATCAAAAAGCTCGAACCACAACTCAAAAGGTATAAAGAGAAGAATACGGGAAAAGCATTGGCGCATAGGGCGCGAAGAGAATTGTGAGAGTATGGTTCGAGGCTCGCGGCTTGTCATGGTGAGGAGCTTTTTGCGTATGCAAAAAGCCTCGAACCATGGCCGCGAGCACCTCACCATGACAACTGTTACTTTTTAGCCTTCTCCGCCTTCTCTTTCCCTTCTTTCTGAGCGGTTTCCGCCGGAGCAGCACCCTCGGCACCCGGCACCGCAGCCGCACCATCGGCACCGGCCGCAGGTGCAACACCGTCTACCGGCGCCGCAACCACGGTTTCGATCACTTCTTCCTTACGCTGTTCCTGCACCGACATCAGCACCGACTCGGGCGCATCCATCACTTTGACGCCCTTGGGGAGCTGAAGGTCTTTCACGGTCAACACATCGTGCAGAGCGGCCAGAGACGCGATGCTCACGTGCAGGCTGCGCGGCAGGTTGGCGGGGAGGCACCGGACGCGGACGGTGTCGTGGCCCGTCACCAGAATCGCGCTCAGCTCCTTCACGGCAGGTGACTCGCCTTCGAACTTGATCGGCACGGGCGCTTCGATTTCCTCCTTCATGTTCACGGCGTAGAAATCGGCGTGCAGTTCGCTATCCGTCACCGGATGGAGCGTCACTTCCTTGAAGAGCACGGGGACTTTCTTCCCTCCGATTTCGAGCTCCACGAGCGTGCTGGATCCGGCCTTGGAATACGTCTTATGCAGCGCCGTTGCATCCACATCTACGTGCAAATTGCCCCCGATGCTTCCGTACACCACGCACGGCACGCGGCCGGAATTGCGTACTTTCTTCGGCTTCACGCCAAGATCGCGAGCCTCTGCTTTCAGGAGAATCATATCCATGGGCGACGAAGAGTAAGGGAAAAAGGCGGATTGGTCAATACGTCCTTCTTCAGTGACCCATGAGCGGAACACCTCTCCATTTCCAGAAATACTTCAGCGCGCTTACCAGGTGCTGCCGCGCGGTTTTGTTCGTGAACAAGGTGAGCAGCCCTCCTTCGCTCAGGCGTTTTTTCCGGTCCGTCCCTGAGGCAGCGGGGAAGTAGACAACTTTCTTTCCGGCATGAGAGCAGCGGCGGCAGAGATCGATATCTTCGAAGAAGAGCGAGAAACGCTCATCGAACCCGTGTAATTGTCGGCACAGGTCACTTCGAATCATCATACATCCGCCGATCACCCAGTCGGTTTCGCCTGTCACCTCCGGGTCGCGGTCCCACTGCAAATAACGGCGCATGTGACTGCGAAAAAGATGACGCAACATTGTCCGTTTAATGAAGACGTCGGAGAGGCTCGGGAAGCTGCGGTAGGAATCACGGATCGTGCCGTCACCGTACGTCAGTTTCGGTCCTAGGATTCCGATGGAGCTATCGTTCTCCATCGCTTCCACCATCTTCTCCACTGCATCGGGCCTGAGGATTTTCGAAGGGTTATTGACGAGGAAATATTTTCCCCGCGCGTGACGGAACCCCAGATTGTAGCCTCCGCCGAAACCGATGTTGCCCCGTGTTTCGAGAATCTTCACCCTTCGACTCGCTTGCGCTCGCTCAGGGCAGGCGCGGGGTTCGGCTTGCGCACGGGCGCGGAGGAAGCCGATGGAGTCGTCGTCGGAGTGGTTGTCGATGACTAAGACCTCAACCCTCACCCCCGACCCCTCCCCCACTGCGGTGGGAGAGGGGAGTTCTTGTCGCAGCAGCGACTCGGCGCACTTCCAAGCTTCGCGCCCCGAGCGGTAGTTGAGGATGATGGCGGAGACCAGAGGCTCGGACATGCCCTGATTCTATCACCCCAGTAACAGCAGCAGTCCCGCGATTCCGATCACAATTCTGTAGATTCCGAACGACACGAACGAATGATGTTTGATGAACTGCAGGAACCATGTGACCGACGCGTATGCGACGATGAATGACGTCATCATTCCCGCGATCAGCATCACGACGTCACTTTGCGAGAACGATCCTCCTGTCTTCGCCAGATCAAGTCCCGTCGCCGCGATCATCGTGGGTACGGCGAGCAGGAACGAGAAATCCACAATCGTGCGGCGTTTGATACCCACCAGTTGACCGCCGATGATCGTGGCCGCCGCGCGCGAGACGCCGGGGACGATGGCGACGCTCTGGCAGAGGCCCACGATGAATGCCTGCAGGTACGTCATCCGTGCCACGTCATCCACGTGCGCGTCACGTTCGCGGTGCAGCAAGTCAAAAGCGATGAGCACAATGCCTCCCAGAAAGAGCGACCACAGCACCGTCGGCACGCTCTCCAGAAGATACTGTTTAACGACTCCATGGAGCGCAAAACCGATGATCGCAGTCGGTACAAAAGCAGTCAGGACCCTGAGCATCACGGCGCGGTCGAGGAGCAGCTTCCTCCAATACATCACCATCACCGCCGCGATCGCTCCCGTCTGGATCGCGATCTCAAATGATTTCAGGAATTCCGTCGGCGGCAATTGCAACAGGTTTGAGCTCAATATCAGGTGAGCGGTGGAGGAGATCGGAAGGAATTCCGTGATTCCCTCGATTGCACCCAAGATGATTGCATGAACAAGAGTCATACAGGACTTCGGACACAGGAAAGAGGACTTCGGGGATCATAGCGGTCCGGCATCCGAAGTCCTACGTCCTATTTCCTAAGTCCTAATCCAGTCTCATCGACTTCCCGAGTGCCATTCCTCCGGCTCCGAAGGTGAGGATGATCGCGCAGCCCGCGAAGATCATCAGATCGAATTCCCAGCCCGTGCCGCCGCTGCCTGCAAATGTGCCCGCAAAGTCGAAGGCACCCTGCCAGAAGCCCGTCATCTTCGCGTACATTGCGCCCAGCATGATGATGCCGAGTCCCAGCCCCGCCCAACGCGTGAGGATGCCCAGAAGCATCGCGAGACCTCCCAACGGTTCTGCGATCGCCAGAATCATGAAGAGGGGCGATTCCGTGTTGAGTGGCCATTTCATCGACCCGTGGTAGATGAAGATCACCGCGATCACGACGCGGAGGAGCAAGAGCGACCAGTCACGGTACGCGTCGAACTTGTGCAACATACGAAGAGATGGGGAAAAGAGGATTGTAGTATAAGAAGTTTGTTCACAAAATAAAATACTCCAGTCCATGGAATGATCAATGCGTCAAATGCAGTCCCGCAACAGTTTGAGCACCGATTCTTCATCGGAGAGGAGGGACGGCAGCGATCCGTTCTTGAGGTACGAATCAAGGATGAACGGATGCACGTAGCTCTTGCGGCATACGACAGGCGTGTTGCCGAGTTTCCGCGAGACCATTCTGATGGCGTCCGCAACGTTTCGCTTCGCTTCGGTTTTGGATCTCGCTGTACCCCGTCTGCTCAGCTCCATAGCCGCGTTCACGGTTCCCGCCCACGTGCGGAAGTTCTTGGCACTGCAGTCGAGTCCCGCGATTGCCCTCAAATACGCATTCACTTCGTCCGAACTCACGTCGTGGCGGTTGCCGCGATTGTCGAGATACTGGAACAACTCGCTCCCCGGCAAACCTTTGCATTTGCGCACCACAATCGCAGCTGTGCGGTCCCTGAGCACGATGTGATGATGCTTTCCGCTTTTCCCGCGGAAGCGGAATTCGAGCGTCTCGCCCGTCACGCGGGTCTGCCCGTCGCGCAGCGTCGTCAGTCCGTAGGATTTGTTTTGCTTCACATACTCTTCGTTTCCCACCCGGATGAGCGTCTCCTCCAGCAGGCGGACGATCGTGGCGAGCACTTTGGGCTTAGGGAGTCCCCGGCGCGAGAGGTCGCGTTTCACGCAGCGTCGGATACGGGGGAGCGACTCGGCAAACGGAATGATGTGCAGGTACTTGGCATGTTCGCGTTTCGCGCGCCACGTTGGATGGTAGAGGTATTGCTTCCGTCCCCGTGCGTCGATCCCTGTCGCCTGCAAGCGGCTTGCAGGATTGGGACTGATCCAGACGTTTCTCCATGCGGGTGGGATGGCGAGCGAGCAGATGCGTTTGTTGGTGTGCATTTATAGCATTATACAACAAAAACAGTGTAATAGGAATACTGGATTAAAGCTCAAAAAACCGCTATAATAAATCGATGCCTACCAATATAAATTCCGAATCACCGACCGGGCAGCCCCTGCCTCAGCCCACGAGGGCGCAGAGTTTTTTGGGCAGAATCCGCGAATGGTTCCGGCCTCGCCAGACGACGATGGCGCGTCTTCTGCCACAGTCCGCTTCTTTTTCGAGTAACGATGAGTTTTTGCAGAAGCTTCGACCCACCGTGCAGACGGCGATCAGCGCGCATCCCTACGTGCAGGCCTATCAGGGGTATCAGGAGCACCGGAAGCAGCAGGAAGTGCGGCGCAAATCAGGTCAGGCGCTGCTCGATTTCGTACCCGACGTTCTTCCGGCCGCGTCTGCGCAGCCTTTGGGGTACGTCACCCGTGTACCGGGAGTCACGCTGGCGCCTTCGGTGACACCGTCATCCGCCAGCACAAACAATCCGGAAGTCACCGTCGAGACTCCCGAAATACGCACGATGCGCGAAGCATTCGGTATATTGGGAAGCACGATCGGCGGCTGGTCGCTCAGTTTTTCCCTGACGCTGTACAATCATCCTCTCATCACTGCGACCCGGAACGGGATCACACGGTCATTTTCTTTTGTGACCCGCACCACCGATGGTCAGCGCGTACTCGTCTGTGGATCTTCTCAGAACACACTTGCGAGCCAGACAGAGATGATTCCGGGACTTGCCAGCGCTTCTGCCATTGCGACAAACATTGGTCAGCGGCTGGATCCTTCTTATCAAGTTCAGCAGCAGCAAAAACAAAAGTCAATTCCGCGGCCGCTTGAGCAATTGCCTCAGTCGCCACCCAATACGGGGTCGGCCGCGCCGGAGCGAGAGCTTCCCTCACGGCTTATGATGCATTCAGTGCTGCGTCTGTTGGGCACGACGGTCAACGGATGGAGGCTCAGCATGCGCGATGACGGAAATCAGCACTGGCATGCGTCGCCTACTATTTACGCGGAGCGAGGTGGCACGGTCCAGCCATTCATGCTCTTCGGTTCAAGCGGTGCGTGGCGCCTGACCATGGGCTTGCCGGGGGCCGATCCGCGCGAGGGGGATTTATTCAGCCAGCGATTTGCAGGGCCGGCGGAAATTGCCGCAGCCATTCGGGCGCGCTCGTAACGCCGACTCTGCCTTTGTAGAAAGATTTTTTGCGGATCGCCGCTATGCAAAATTTGCCTTATAAATATTTTTTGGTATTATACGCTCTTCCTGCGAACGTATGAAAGACAGCGCTGCTGAAAAAACCACATCATTGGAATCTTTTCCGGCAACAGTCGATTGGAATGGTGTACTGGAGAGTCACAATGGAGATGTGTTTCCCGACGCCAGAGATTTCAACTGGGATTTGGATCTGTGCGGAGATATGGCGCCGAATACGTTTGCCGAGGACGCTCCGGCGCTCGGCATCACGATGACACTCACGTTCGGAAAAGCGAAAAATCCCGAGCTGCGCCACGACATCCTCAAGCGTCAGCACAAAGTGGAGGAATACATGTGGCGGTCCATCGTCTTCGACATGTTGGACGAACTGATCGTGAAGAGCAGCTGGGCGCACAACGGATCCGCCGACGGAGACGAGCGCACGGTGGATACCAGGGAATTCTTCTGGGCCTTCGTGGGAGGCGATACGTTCCAAAAACTCATGCGGCGCATCGTCGATTTCGTCAACGACATGCACCGCGCTGTCGGCGTGCGAGTGGAGAGCGAGGGGGAGGAGCCGCGGATCGCCGAGAAGTACCTCGCCGCATTCAATTTCGTCCTCGCCGCGATCACTCACCACATGTCTCTGTTCTTCGAGAAGGAAATGGACCTGTCCCCGGCGGAACTTGCCACGGTCAAACAGCAGATTTTCGACGTGTGGTTCCGGCAGGCAGGGATTCTGACGGGCCTGCAGTCGATACCCAAGGATGTGCAGGCCATGGAGGAGTTCTACGAAGAATACCTCCGCCGATCCAAGAGCAGGATGCAGAAGAAAGGCTCACGCGCGCGCGAACAGGCACGCGTGACCGCTCGCGCCTTCATCCCGGCTCTCGCGAATGCGTCGCATTGCAGCGAGCAGGAGTTCGTCGAGGGCTTGGCGGACTCGGATGCGGACCTCTATGCAATACTCAAGCTGGAAAGTCCGCTCGTGCCGCAGACGGTTGTGGACGCACTGTTACACAAGAAGCATCGGATCGGTGTGGCGATGGGCGAATTCAATCAGAAACACATGGACGGCTGGAGCGCCGAAACAGAGCAAACGGGATCGCGCGACAGGCTCATCAGGAACGCGCAGCGAGGTATCGGTGCCGTGGCAACGTGGATTCGCGGGAAAATACAACATCGCTTCCGATCAAACAGGGGCGAGCAACAACACGAGAAAGAGAAGCGGCGGCAATACGATGCAATGATCGACGCTCTCGACGACGGCATCATGGGTGCCCAGAGTCCGGATGTTCCGTGCTTCGAGAATGCCGCCCAGCTTGCTCAATTTCTGCTGGGTCATGCCATCGGCGGCATCACCGGATACGTTCGCCAGTCTTTGTTCGGCAAAAAGAAGCAGGCAGCGGCCGCGCAATCGGAGACCGCTACCGTCCAACAGAAAAAAGAAAGGGCGCCCGAGAGGAACTTCATGCCCGATCCCTCCGCCCGCACACTCTTCCATATTCTCCGCCGCGATCCGCAACTCGCCATCGACCAGAAATTGCGCGTGGAAGAAGCAACATTGCAGCCGGGCGATACATTGACGGAATACGGCGAGGATCCGGGCTGCATCCGGTTGGTGATCGTCGATGAGGGGGAACTGGGCGTCTTCCTGCCGGGTGATGACACATTTCCCGTCGCCATACACGCAAAGAGCCCCAAAGCCGTGAGCGTCGCTGAAATGACGATGTATGCGAAGGAAATCCGGGCGGAAAAAGAAGCGAAGGCTTCTGCAACGGTGCGTGCGACGAGGCTAACGAAGATCCGATACATCAGTATTTCTCCCACGGCATTCAAAGCCTTGCTGCATGCGCACCCGAACAATGAGCCACGCATCAAGCAGGCGCTCTTGCCCCTTATCCAGAAGCGTGTGCGTGAAAATGTCGACCAACCGTTCATCAACCAAAGAATCCCCGAGCTTCTCCGCGACATCAATGCCGTCAATGCGCGACTGGCAGTCACTTTGCTGGAATCAGAAGTGATATCGACTACAAGCTGTTCCTTGCAAGCCCGGTATACAACTCTTCGCCGCCAGCTTCAGCTGTATGTTGAAATGAATGAGTCCGATGAAACGCAGGCGGTGGAATGAACGGATGTTCCGAACCATCACCATCAGCCGTCGCGTACTTCATCCTCCAGACCGCAGGATCGAGAAGGATCTTGGCCACAGAAATGGGTAATGAGGCTGTTTTACCCATATTTGCATTATTAGTATTTTTTGGTATGATCTATTTTTCATGCCACCCACCCCATGCCCGAAACCACAAAACCCACAGTCCTGATCGCCGGCGGCGCCGGCGGCATCGGAAGAGCAACAGCGCTCCGTCTCGCGGACGAGTACAAGGTGCATTCGTTCGATATCGCGAATCCGGAACAGAAAGATGACCGTATCGCGGATGCCATCGTCGATTGTACGAATCCGATCCAAATTAACGAGGCACTGGAGGGTATTGAGGGAGATATCGGCATTCTGATCATGAGTCTGGGCATCATGATGCGTGGCGAAGAGGGAGCATTGGCGGCTGACAGACTCGAGCTGATGGAGAAAGTGAACCGAACTTCCCGACTCATCGTTCCGCGCATGGTGCGCAGTCGCCTCGCGGCCAAAGCGGTGATACTCGATGTTGCATCACGGCACATGATGCCGCCGCTCCCAAAAACTCCTTATGATTATGGACGCACGAAGCTGGAGGGTGCTCAAGAATTGCTCAGATTTGCGACCCAATATGGATATATACTCAAGCTCGCCATCCTCGGACCGTATGAGACGAAGATCGCGAGTACTGATCGCACGGAAAAAGAGATAGACGCTGCGAAAAAGTACACCCGCCCCGTTGCCACCGCGGCAGCGAAGATTTGGGAACTCCTCCGGACTCAGGACCATAATTGCCAAATGTACTACCGTGATGACAAGAGAGCGGACGAAGTTCTCGAACTGAACGATCTGCCCGAACTTTTGGGGGTTACTCCGGGTATTGCAGAACCCCTCCGCCATCAGGGTCTGATCACGGATCGTCCCCCTGAACCGATGAGGGACGATAGGTAGGAATTCCTTTGGAACAAGAGAATTGCTACACTCTGCGGGCGTGCTTTCGCGATGCGGCCCCATCGTCTAACGGTTAGGACAGCGGGTTTTCAATCCGTTAACCAGAGTTCGACTCTCTGTGGGGCTGCCATCACTGGCTATGGTCAATAGACCGCTTCGCATAGCCAAAAAATCAACATTCAGGATGGACACTTTTGCCCACCCCAGACGGGCAGGGACTCCGGAAGAGACCCGCTTGCTTTCCGACTCAGGTAACAGATCTCATTTTTGTATGTTATAGATCCACATTGGTGCCAAAGAATATAAAGGCATAATATTCGCATTCCATTTCTCTGATGCCTAAAACCGAAACATTCAAGGAAAGGCTTGAAAAGAAAGTACGGGCACAATTGAAGGAAGCTCGTGCCTTTTTGTTGGGTGCTGGTTCGTCATATCTGAATGGCAAAGGATACCCACTAACAACGGAACTGTGGGATGTAATTCGACCGAAGCTTGATGATGCGGATCGAAAAGCTATTCAGGATAAAATAAATGGAGGAGCGACGGGAATAGAACAGGCACTTGACCTATTAGATACAGGCAGTTCAGGAGGCTTCCCTCTTCGCCATAATATTGCCAAAATTGTAGCTGAGCATTTTCGAAGCATGGATATTGTCAGCGAAGCGCATCAACAATTTGTTACAGCTATTGGCCGCTTTGTCGATTATGCAATTCCAATATTTTCGTTAAATTATGATCCATTAATTGAGCGCTCGGCTGAGTTGAAGAATATTCGATGGATTGATGGGTTTGTGGGAGCAGAAAACGCACATTTTACGCACAAGATAAGCCTGCGGGCACTGTGCTGACCGGGAGGGAGTAGAATCGGAACGTTGAGATAGTCACCACATCAGAGGGCGTCTCCATCCGGGATATCTTCGGATCGGCATGGCAGGCGTTCCGGCAGGAACATGGCGACCGCATCCGCGATGTCGTTCTCGAGAATGTGGAAGAGAAGGTGCTCAAGTGCAAGACGGGAGAACTGGGATACGGGGTGTTGCGCTGTGAATGCGGGGAAGAGAAAAACGTCCCGTTCACCTGCAAGAGCCGGTTCTGTTCGTCATGCGGGAAGGTGGCATGTGATCAGTGGATGGAACGGGTGATCAGCTGGGCGTTGCCGGAAATGCAATACCAGCACATCGTGCTCACGATTCCCTCGGAGCTGCGGGATTTTTGATGATCCATCGGAAGGAGGGATTGAATGTGCTGTTTTTTGCAGCGAAGCAGACGCTGCTCGATGTGTGGGCGAGAGCGGGAAAGGGGGTGCCGGGGATCATCGCGGTGATGCACACGTTCGGCGGGGATCTGAAGTGGAATCCTCACATGCATTGCATCGTGACGTGCGGAGGATTGGAGGGGGTACGGTGGCGATCGATGACGTTCATTCCGTATGAACGTCTGAAAGGGGTCTGGAAGTATCACATGGTGAATGGACTGAGAGCGATGGGAAAGAAGCGATGGAAGGGGGAGGAGTATACGCAGTTCAATCGATGGTTGGATTTTCTGTATCGGAAGAAATGGTACGTGCATGTCGGGGAGCGGCTCGATTCATTGGAGTTCACGATCAAGTACATCGGACGGTATGCCAAGAGACCGGTGATGGCGGAGACGAGACTCAAGAGTTTTGATGGAGAGACGGTGAAGGTGTCCCACAAAGACAAAAAGTTGCAGAGAGAAGTGATGCTGGAGATGCCGGTAGGAGAGTTCATCGGGAAGCTGGTACGGCACATTCCGGAGAAGCATCACCGGATGATCCGGTACAGCGGGATCTTTGCGAGTCGGGTAAAGGCGGAGAAGCTGGGGTTGGTCTGGGCAGCGGTGGAGGAAGGTGCTTTGCCGATCTACGCGCCAAGACCCGTGCGTTCATGGCGGGAGCGGATGATCGAGTGGACGGGGGTGGATCCGTATCGGTGTGCGTGCGGGAAGATGATGCGGATCGTGGAGCTGGTGATCGTGACAAAGGATGGAGGGAAGATTCGGGTATCGGTTCCTCCATGATGGAAGAAGAGAAAAGCAACCACATGTTCGAGTCTCCCTCCCCTTTCACCGCGGCATCGAGTGATCGAACGCCATGCACTGTGTTGAGATAGTGGGATCAGGGAAGGGAGACACTGACTATTCTACCCAACTGTGGAAGATGAATCAGATCACTAAAGTATAGCCGTGGCAATCTGAGACCTAGACAAGAGATTCAGAAAATGTTTTTTGCTGAAGTGATGCTGGGAGCAGCCGAAAAGATTGAAATTCCGATGCAG